>QIHU01000020.1 GCA_003231035.1 Acidobacteriota bacterium | reverse complement strand
GGCCCTAACAGCTAGCTCCTCAAAGCGCCAAAGATCGACGAGTTTATCCCCAGACTCTTGCGTACCGCAAACCAAGTCCAACCGTTCTTCAGGGCGATCATCGCCGCGGTCGTCACCGCCGCTCCGACGAGTCCGAAGGCCCGGATCGCTGGGTAGTTGAGGAGCAGGTTCAGGCAGGTCGCCACCGCCAGGATACGGGCATTGGTGTCCTGGAGACCGGTCATGTTCCAACCGGCCCGGTCATCGCGTTGACCATCTGCCCCACGCACAACACCGCGAGAACCGGTAAGGCGACCGTAAACTCGGCGCCAAAGAGCCGCAAAACGGGGCCACCCAACAGGATCAGGAGAAGCGCTGAAGCGGCTGCCGAGAGGGTCGAACCCCAGGTGGCGAGAGTCACCATCCTCTGCAACCGCCTCCTCTCCCCCTTGGCATGCAGCTCGGCGATCAGCGGAGCGGAAATCACGTTGCCCGCATTGTGACCAAAGGCGATGAAATTCGAGAGCCGAGAAGCCACGGCGTAGATCCCTGCCATGGTGGTGCCCATCAGGAGCCCCACCAAGAGGATGTCGGTCTCCGCCAACAGGCGCCGCATACCGGTGACCAGAAGGAGCGGTAGGGAGACCCGCAACCATTCCCGGCGCCTGAAGATCCGTTCCCTAGTCCTGCTACCCGAGGGTCGGGGCCACACCCGGCGCAGCAACAAGGTCCCGGCGACCAAAGCGAGAAGAGTGCTGAGGCAGTTGAGTCCCATCGCCATCGCCGGCGAGAGGCCTCCCGACCCACGATGGATGGCGAAAGCCGAACCAGCGATGAGCAAGGGGCGCACCAACAGCTCGGGCAGACGGCCGATGGCAACCCGGCGAAAGCCCTGCATCACCGCGCTACGCAGGCCGAGGAGCGCGAGAGCTGGCAGCACGGCGCAGGCCACCAGTAGCGTTCGCCGCAGATCAGTGCCAAGCCGATCTCCGCCAAACCAGATGATCCCCGCGCCGACAAGGCCCAGCAGAAGGCCCATGGCTCCCACCAGCCGGTCGGCAAAGCGCACCAGACCCAACAACTCGGCCCACTGACCGCTGCCCCGGTAGGAGGCAACAAAACGCACCAGGCCGGTGTCCATCCCCAGTCGCGCCCCCATGGTCGCCAATGCCAGGAGGCTGAGGCAGAAGGCATAGACTCCGTAGCCCTCCGCGCCAAGGACCCTGGCGAGGAGCAACTGGGCGAGCAGCGCCGCCAGAGCTCCGCCGACGAAAATCAGCAGACTGGCACTGGCTCCCCGGCTGAGCACACCGACCAACCCGGGGCCCCGCACCGCGGCCCACCACCGAGCCAGCCGCCCCTGCTCCGAACGGGGTCGCGAGCCAGACTTCGGGTCAGGTTTCAAAGCAGCCATCAGGCCAGCGGATCTCCTCCGCGCGCCTCGATCAACGCCTCGATCGGCGCCGCCAAGGCCGCGCCGCTGGCGATCAGCCCTGGGTAGAGGGTCTTCGCGCGGTTGAACAGACAAGGCTCGCCATCCGGGCGCCGCACGGTGCCTCCGAGAGCCTCCACCAAGGCCACCCCGGCGGCGAGATCCCACTCGTTCTTAGGTACCAGTGTCCAGGTGGCATCGGCCAACCCGGCCGCGACGCGCGCCAGTTTGTAGGCCACCGACCCCATCGCCACCACCTCGATCCCGCACCCCTCGAAGGGGCGCCACAGGCCGCGCTGGACTTCGCCGCGGCTGGCCAACACCACGGCCCCCCGCAAGGAGGTGCGTGGGCTCTGGCGCACCGGTTCTCCATTGAGGGTAACGCCGGTGGCGGGTGAGCCTAGGAAGGTCTCGCCGGTCGACGGATTGAGGATTCCACCGGCGACCGGACGGCCATCCTCCACCAAGCCAATCGAGACACACCACTCGGGGATGCCCTCGACGAATTCCTGGGTCCCGTCGAGTGGATCGACCACCCAAACCCGCCGGCAGTCGAGCCGCTCGGCGCGATCGACGGTTTCCTCGGACAGCCAGCCCTCGCCGGGAGCTGGAAGCAGCTCGCGCAGGAGGTCGTCGATACGCCGGTCGGCCTCGGTCACCGGGCTCCCCCCCGCCTTGCGAGTCGCTTCGACCTGGCCAGCGGTGAAGTCTTGCAGCACCTCGCCGGCCGCCAGTAGACCGCGCGCAATGCGCTCTAGATCTGGAGTCAAGCCTCCTCCTGGAAAGTGTTCCCGAGGTAACCCTGATTTTCTAGAAAGAGCAGGATCTCCTGCGCCGATTGACTTGGCGAGAGGTTCGACGTGTCGATCACCACTTCGGCATCGGCCGGCTCTTCGTAGGGATCGGAGATCCCGGTGAACTCCTTGATGATCCCCGCCCGCGCCTTGGCGTAGAGCCCCTTGCGGTCGCGTTGCTCACAGACCTCCAGCGGGGTCGAAACATGAACCAGCGCGAACCCGCCGCCCGGCTCGACCAGCGAACGGACCTCGCGGCGGACCAAATCATAAGGAGCGATGGGAGCGCAAATGGCGATGCCCCCGTTCTTGGTGATCTCGGAAGCGACAAACCCGATCCGACGAATGTTGATGTCGCGGTGCTCCTTGGAGAATCCGAGTTCCGAGGAGAGGTTGGTGCGCACAATGTCGCCGTCGAGCAGGGTGACCGGTCGCCCTCCGCTCTCCAACAGCTTGACCATCAAGACGTTAGCCACCGTCGATTTTCCCGAGCTCGAGAGGCCGGTAAAAAAGACGGTGAATCCCTGCCGATGGCGCGGCGGATGGGTGCGGCGTAACTCTTCGCCCACTTCGGGGTAGGTAAACCACTCCGGCAACTCGCGCCCGTCGGCCAGCCGGCTGCGCAACTGCGTCCCCGAGATCGACAAGGTGTGCTCGTTCTCGCCCACCTCGTCCACACCGACGTAGCGGTCCCGGTCCTGCGAGTAGACCATCATCTTGAAGGGCACCATCGAAACGCCCAACTCCTCTTGATGGCTTGCCAACAGCTCTTGCGCCTCGTAGGGACCGTAGAACGGCTCGCCCTTGAAATCGACCCCGGGGCCGGCGTGATCGCGACCGACAATGAAGTGGCTACAACCATAGTTCTTGCGGATGATCGCATGCCAAACCGCCTCGCGAGGCCCCGCCATGCGCATCGAAAGCGGCAGCAGCGAGAGGGCCGTGGTGTGCTGCGGGTAGCGCGGTACCAGCGCCTGGTAGCAACGCACACGGGTGTAGTGATCCACATCGCCCGGCTTGGTCTGCCCCACCACCGGGTGAATCAACAGGTTGGCCTGTACCTCTTTAGCGGCCCGTAGGGTCAACTCTTGGTGTGCTCGGTGCATCGGGTTGCGCGTCTGGAAGGCGACGATCCGGCGCCAACCGAGCCGCTTGAACTCCTCGCGCAACTGGTTGGGGGTCGAACGAAGACCGCGAAAATCGTAGTAGGTGGGCAATTGCAGCGCTTCGATGCTCCCACCCACGTAGACCTCACCGGTGGCCTCCAAGAGCCGGGCCACTCCGGGGTGGGCCGGGTCGTTCGTGGCGTAGACCTTTCGCGCCTCAAGTTCCCGATCCGGCCTCCAGATTTCCTCAACATGGAGCGCCGCCAGCATCACCCCCTCGGGGTCTCTCAAGGCCAGCATCCCCCCCGTACTCAGGGTCTCCGCCACCTCGGTTGGCAAGTCTAGGACGATGGGGATCGGCCACAGCGTGCCATCCGCCAAGCGCATCCCCTCGACTACCGAATCGTAGTCACCCCGGGTCATGAAACCGCCCAGTGGTGAGAAGCCACCATTGGACAACAGTTCCAAGTCGCAAACCTGGCGCGGGGTCAGCTCCCACGAAGGCCAGTCGCGCGACTCCTCTCGCATCTGCTCTTGACGCGCCATCGGAACCACGAGATCGAGCAATTGGCCACCATGGGCGGCAGTAGGATATTCAGACACCGAACTCTCCTCTGTTGGGCATTCCTCTGTTGGGCATTTGACAGCCGGGGCTCAGCGGGTGGCCCGGGCACGAACAAGCCGGCGGATGGGCCGGCCTAGGTAGCTCTTCCATGAGATGGTGGGGTCCGGCCGGGTGGGGTCCTACGCGAACTGCCGTCCCTGAACGGCCTCTCGAACACCCGCCGCGATCAGTGAAAGCAGAAAGCCGGCAAACATCGCTAGCAAGGCCTTGAAGACGGCGCGTCTTGAGGAAGACTGAGCTGAAGTGGTCGCCGACTGTAAAATTGAAGCTCGCGGTTGCACCTCAGTCAGCATTCCTGACGTATCTTCCCTGACGAGTTCGTTCAAGTCTAGATCCCCGGCTTCGACTCGCTCGCTCAGCAGAGTTAGCGATGTCACCTGGCGATCGGTTTCCTCTTTCTTGTAACGCAACACGTTTAGATTGATTTCCGTCTCAGCCACACGCATCGCCAATTCGGCCGACACGGAGGTTCGATCGGCCCGATTCAGCGAGAGCGTTCTACCCTCCGGGATCGCCTCCCCACCGCCCGAGCGACGCTGGGCGACTAGGTAGAGGCCGCTCGGCGCGGTCTCGAACACGGCCCGGGTCGCTGCCAGCCGAACGGAGAGGGTATCCATCTGCTTGGCCAATTTGACCTGTCGTTGGCGTGCATCCGCCAAGGCCCATTTCAGTTGAGCCCTCTGAACCTTACGCCGATTGAAGTTGACAAGAACTCGCCCCCATGCGTTGACCGCTTCCACCGCCCTTTCGTCACTCTCCCCCCAGTAGGTCAGATGAAGGAGGGCGGTATTGGCGTCGGAACCTTTTGTCACCTTGGCGAGTTCGACCCCCATCTGTTTTCGCACCAGCTCCGCGCCCGCCGGTAACAAACCCGACCGGCGCAGTTCGCGGTTAGTGCTGTCAAAAATTTGGACCGTTTCCGCCAGACTCGAGTACCCGGCTGGCGACACCTTGGGCGCGACGAAAGCTCCGGCCTTGGGGTTCGGTCCAATCGCCACCAGTGCCGTCGCCTCGAAGAGCGGGTGCACCAGATATTCCTGATAGGCAACGGCCAGCACTCCGAAAAGGAGGGGCGACACCACCAACCACCGCCAGTAGCGCCCCAAGAAACCTAGGATCAAGACAACCCCTCCCACTTCCTGGATTGAACGGTCAGCGGCGAGCTTCGAGTCGGCAACCACCGTGCCTTCGGCAGCCCTGTCAAACGGTTCGGCCCTCATGCGGCGAATCCTAGCAGCCAGAGGACCACCAAAGCACCGAGGTGCTGCTCAATCAAAAAAAATTGTGCGACAGATTTTCTCCCTACTTTGCCTCCTTACAGAGCATGATTGCTCGAACCACCACAGCCACGCCATGGGGGCTGGATGCGCGTCCGGTGGACGTTGAGATCGACGTCCGCAATGGCCTCCCACAAATGCAAATCGTCGGTCTACCCGATGCCGCGGTACGCGAGAGTCGAGAGCGGGTCCGGGCCGCCATCAAGAATTGCGGCTTCAAGCTACCGCCGCGCGCGGTCACCATCAACCTCGCACCCGCCGACCTGCGCAAAGAGGGCAACCACCTCGATCTCGCGATCGCCCTGGCCCTGATCTGCGCCTTTGGTCAACTCCAGCCAGAGGTTCTTCAATCCAGGCTGCTGTGCGGTGAATTGGGGCTCGACGGCACCGTGCGTCCGATCCGCGGCGCCTTGGCCATCTCAGATCTGGGTGCCCAGCTAGAGATGGGCGAAGTCCTACTGCCCACCGCCAACGCTCGCCAAGCGGCGGCACTCGGTTCCGTGCCGGTCATCCCCATCGCCAGCCTCGCCGAAGCGGTGGACCACCTCACCGGGCGCCGCCCCATCCCTCCCGCCACCGCCGTCGAAGCGGCCGCCCCCGACCCCAACCCAGAGATCGATCTGAGCGAAGTACAGGGGCAAGCGGTCGCCCGGCGGGCGCTAGAGATCGCCGCAGCGGGAGGCCACAACCTCCTCTTCATCGGCCCCCCTGGATCCGGCAAAACGATGCTCGCCCGTCGCCTACCAGGGCTCCTTCCCCCGCTAAGTCACGTTGAGTCGATCGCCGTCACCAAGATCCACTCCTTCGCCACCGCCCAAGCCTCCGACCACCTGCTGACCACCCGACCCTTCAGAAGCCCCCACCCCGGGGTCAGCACCGCCGCCCTGATCGGGGGCGGCAGCCTGCCGCGACCGGGAGAAATCAGCCTGGCGCACACCGGCGTCCTCTTCCTGGACGAACTCCCAGAGTTTCGTCGCGACGCCCTGGAGGCTCTGCGCCAACCACTGGAAGAGGGCCAGGTCACGATCAGCCGGGCCAGGGGCACCGCGACTTTCCCAGCTCGCGTCTGCGTTGTTGCCGCAATGAATCCTTGTCTCTGCGGCCACCATGGAGACAAGAGGGTCGAATGTCGCTGCACTCCGCAGATGATCGAGCGCTACCGGCAGCGCATCTCCGGTCCGCTGCTCGACCGCATCGATCTACACATCGAGGTCCCCGCCGTCACCCTCGCCGAACTCAAAGGACCGCCCGGCGAAAGCTCGGCGAGCGTTGCCCAGAGAGTCGCCCAAGCCCGCGCCATCCAGCACCGCCGCTTCGGCTCCGACTGCCCTACCCCGATCAACGCGGCAATGACCTCCAAAGATCTCAAGCGCCATTGCCAACTCGACCCCAAGGCCCAAATTCTGCTCGACCAAGCCTTCGAGAAACTCGGCCTTTCCGCTCGCTCCCTGACCCGAATCCTCAAAGTAGCCCGCACCCTCGCCGATCTCGCCAAACAAGAGACCCTCGGCAGCGCCCAGATCGCCGAGGCGATCCACTACCGGGCGCTGGATCGGAGGCTTCTCTGAGTTCAACAAATCCATTTTCAGGATCACAACCCAAAAGGACCCATATGCCCATATTTTCTGATACAGTCAGCCATATGAAGACGACAGTAGAGATCGGTGACGAGCTCTTGCACTCCGCCAAACATCTCGCCAGGCAGGAAGGAAGCACGCTCCGAGCCCTCATCGAAGAGGGCTTGCGGTTTGCACTCGCGCGCCGCACCGAGCAAGAACCCTTCCGACTCCGGTCGGCCCGTTTTGAAGGCCAAGGGCTCCAACCAGGAGTGCGGGAAGGGGACTGGGACCAGATCCGCGACTTGATCTACGACGGTGCAGGCCGATGATCGCCGTCGACACCAATCTTCTCGTCTACGCTCATCGCGCCGACTCTTCCTGGCATGAGCCAGCCGCGGCGGCTATCGCCTCTCTCGCCGAGGCCACCCTACCGTGGGCGATTCCTTGGCCCTGCCTGCATGAGTTTCTCGCCGTGGTGACCCACCCGCGCATCTACTCGCCTCCCACGCCGCTTCCCCAAGCCTTGGATCAAATCGACGCTTGGCTCGAGTCGCCCAGACTGGTCCTCCTGGCCGAAGGCGATCTCTATTGGAAGACTAGCCGAGAACTCCTCACCGCCAGCCGCGTCGCTGGAGGCCGGATCCACGACGCCCGCATCGCCGCTCTGTGTCTGCACCACGGAATTCGCCAGCTGTGGACGGCCGATCGAGACTTCGGCCGCTTCCCCGCTCTGCGCACCGCGAACCCGCTGGTTGGGTAGGCGGTAGGCTGTCCCGCTCAAGAGGTATCAGCCGAATTGCCGCTCTGATCGTCATTTCTCTGATGGCTGACAAGCTCCGGCTGAAGAACGTTCCGCTAAAGCCTTACAGCCCCCTTGCCAACCTACCTAGTCATAGGTATACTCTCTTCATGGCCAAGACGGGAACGGCGGAGCAGCTCATGGACTTGGCGCAGAAGCTCGTCCAGGAGCGCGGTTTCAATGCCTTCAGCTACCGAGATCTTGCGGATTCGATCGGTATCAAGACAGCGAGCGTTCACTACCACTTCCCCAACAAGGCGGAGTTGGGCAAGGCGCTAATGGCCCGCTACCTCGAAGGCTTGGACGATTACCTAGCCGAACTCGATGCACGAGCCATCACCGATAGGGCCCGTCTGGAGAGCCTTATCGCCTCCTACCAAGAGACCGAGAGTCGCGGCGCGATTTGCCTCTGCGGCGCCCTCGCTTCGGATATCGAAACTCTGTCGGAAGACATTCATGAACTGGTCAGCGCTTACCTCAACCTCAGCGAAAGCTGGGTTCGAACTACGATCCGGAACGGTATTCGCTCCGGCGAGTTCTCACCAACATCGAGCGGTGCTGATCTGGCCGCCACCCTGATCGCGGGGCTACAGGGCGCCTTGCTGATCGGCCGTGTCCACGGCAAGAACGCGCTGCTGGAACGTGTTCAGCGTTCCTTCCTAGCTTCGCTCGGAGCCTAGTAGCACCCGGCGGTTGCCGCAACTTCAAAGCTCGCCACACCACACCACACCAACCTACCTATGCATAGGTATTTCACCTGGAGAAGAAAATGACTGACCCCAAGAAATCAGTAGCCTTGATCATCGGCGGCTCGTCGGGGATGGGACGAGAAACCGCACGACGGTTGCTCGTCAAAGGCATCGCGGTGCACCTGGTGGCCCGTGACACCGACCGCCTCGCGGAGGCTCGGGACGAGTTGAGCAAGCTCGGCTCTGTTCAGGCAACCGGAGTGGACCTCTACGACGAGGAAGCAGTCACTCGCTTCATCGCCTCGCTACGCACGAGCACCGACCCCATCCGCTACCTGGTCAATGCCGCCGGCTACTTCTTCCCCAAGCCTTTCTTAGAGCACACAGAGGAAGACTACGACCAGTACCACGCCCTCAACCGAGCCACTTTCTTCATCACCCAGGCGGTGGCCGACACCATGAAAGCGCACGGTGGCGGCGCGATGGTCAATATCGGCTCAATGTGGGCCCAACAGGCGATCGCGGCGACGCCATCCTCAGCCTACTCGATGGCCAAGGCCGGCCTGCACTCCCTCACCCAACACCTCGCGATGGAACTCGCTGAGCACAAGATCCGCGTCAACGCGGTGTCTCCAGCGGTTGTGCTGACCCCGATCTATGGAGCCTTCATCGAGCCCAGCCAGATCGAGGAACAGCTCCAGGGCTTCAACAGCTTTCACCCCATCGGCCGCATCGGCCAGGTGGAAGATGTCGCCGCGACGATCGAGTTTCTGCTCTCCGACGAGGCAGGCTGGATCACGGGTGCGGTCTGGGATGTCGATGGTGGCGTGATGGCCGGTCGCAACTGATCGGTCTAGGTAAACTTCCACCGACCACTGGCTGGCGAAGCCCGGTTGCGCCAAGGAGGCAGCCGGGCTCCGCAGTCCTTGAAGGGGCCACAGATGAACAATATTGACGGCGTCGGCGCCCCGCAAGCCATTCTGTGCAGCGAGGCTCCATGCCTGCCCTGCCAAGTCCTCGTCGAGAGGTAGGAGTGTCAAGTTCGGTAGATAAGCCACGGCCATGGCGAATTGCTGGGCTCGCGCCGGATCGCTGCGAGTCCTGCTGATGGCTCCAGCGACCTCTACGCAGAGCAGATTGGGGACGACAATGGGCAGGACCTGCGAGTGAACACGTTCGAGGAACCGTCGGCTGGTCTCATGACCTGGTTCACGCTGGTCGAAGGCATTGACCCATACGCTGGCGTCAACGGTGTACATCCGCTATCGGCGCATCGTCAACAGCGTGGCTGTCAGGGTTGGCACCCCTGGAGAATCATCGGCCGCAAGCGAATCCCCAACACCGAAGAGTTCCTGCCCTAAGAACTCCCCCTCCAAGCTGACCTCACCGAAGCAGTTTTTCCGCTAGGCATAGCCGTCCACCGCTGGCACGGCGATGTCTCCGCGGCGAAGAAACGCCGGCTGCGCCAACAGCCATCGGGCATCCTGCTAATCACTCCAGAGTCGGTCGAGGCCCTGTTTGTCCTGCGTGGAAGCCAGGTCGCCGACCTTCTCGGCCAGGTGGAGTACCTTGTCGTGGACGAGTTGCACAGTTTCATCGGCTCGGAGCGCGGTCGGCAGTTGCAATCACTCCTCCACCGGATCGACCTCCTCCAGGATCGCCCCGCGCAACGAATCGCCCTCAGCGCCACCCTCGGAGAACCCAGGACAGCTCGGGCCTTCCTGCGACCGGGAGCGCCACAGCGGGTAGAGCTGGTGAAATCCTCAGGCTCTAACCAGGAGCTGCATGTCCTCATTCGTGGCTATGAGCTCACTCGGGCCCAGCCAGAGGCGCGCGAAGCAACCGGCCGCGGCGAACCCGATGACGAAAAGCCAGCTTCCGCCACTAGGGTCGCGGCGGATCTTTTCAAGGTCTTGCGCGGCGCGCATCACCTGGTCTTCGCCAACCGCCGAGGCCGGGTGGAAGAGATCGCGGACTCTCTGCGGCGGAGGCCCAAAGATCAACGCCTACCCAACGAGTTCTTCCCCCACCATGGCAGCCTCAGCAAGGAGCTGCGCGAGTACGCGGAGACTCGCCTCAAGAGCAAGGAAACTCCAGCGACGATCGTCTGCACTTCGACGCTGGAACTTGGCATTGACGTGGGCTCCATCACCAGCATCGCGCAAGTGGGCCCGCCCTCCTCCGTCGCCAGCCTGCGACAACGGCTGGGCCGTTCCGGCCGCGATGGCGGCCCCGCAGTACTCCGCTTGTACGTAGAAGAATCCGAGATCACCTCGCAGACCCCACCGCCCTATCGCTTGCGCGCCCGCCTAGTGCCGCCGGCAAGCGCTGGCGAGTACAAGCTGTGGACGACCGTCGAAAAGTGGTCAACCTCACACCGGCGGGCGGCGGGAGGGTTCCAATCTTTGGGGGCAACGCGGGGTGGATTCACGATCGGATTCGTCAACGAATGAAGGTGGTTTATGAGGCGAATCATCTGCCTTCGTTTCTCGATAAGACCGCAAGACGCCTGCTCGCGGAAGGCCGCGGGAGCTACCGCGAAATGGGGCTATCCACAAATCCTGTTCAGGGCTGGGGGCACCAAAGCCTCTTGTTCTGCTGGCGGGGAGATCGCACGCTCTCTACCCTCCTCACCTGGCTGCGCTCCAAAGGTCACCGAGCAGAGATCGAGGGAGTTGCCCTAGTAGTCGATCAAAGCAAAACAGCAAACCTGAGAGACACACTTCTCCAGTTCTCCGAGTCAAACCTGCCCGACCCACTGGAACTCAGCGCAACCGTCGCTAATCAACAGACGGAGAAGCACCACCGCTACCTGAGCTCTACACTTCTCGACGCCGACTACGCCTCACGCGCCCTCGATGTTCAGGGAGCGTGGCAGGTGGTGCGAGAACTCGTCGGCCAGATCTAACGCTCATTGCCACCGTGAAGCCGTGTCCACGGTGCTCCATGGCTGGTCCACGGCGATCTGCTGGCTACGGTGTCTTTGACCCATTCCCTGGCAAACCGACTGTTGGATTGATCTCAATCTCGCGCTGGGTAGAGATAGAACCCTCTAACCCTCTTTCCCGAGAAGGAGATCCGATGCGATCTGAACCGTGTTCTCGAATTCGTCCAGTCCCATCTCTCACACCCTCTCAGGCCGCTCGCCGGCCACTGTCAAGACTACTCGCCCTAGGTGCCGTGCTGAGTATCGCCGCCTGGACCGGTTTTGCCGCGCAAGCGACCACCGTCACGTGCCAGGGAGATACCCCGCCACCGTTCTACAAGTACGAAGTGCGACCCGACCCCGGCGAATCGATCTCCTTTTTTCGAATTGAGACCGAAGACCGCAACGCCGCCGACGGTAGCTATGCCAACTTCATCCAGCCTTCCGGCTGGCCCGATCCGAAGGTCTCCGATGGATACGTGACCTGGACCTGCGATCAAACCGCTTCGAACTGCCCCCTTCCGTCGGGCTCGCACACCTTCGGTTTCACCAATGACCACCCCGCCCGCCTGGGCGACTGGGAAACCAATGCTCCCGACTCGAGCAGTTCGCACAGCGGGGATTGCATCGGCGGCAAGGTTTGGATCCCGAAAAAGCGCGACTTGGGAGGGGGAGGACCGGGTTCAGGAGGCGGCTCTGGAGGCGGCTCTGGAGGCGGCCGCTTTTACCTTGACATCGTCTTCAAGATCAGCGATCCCGGAGGGATGCAGCTCTCCAGTTTCTATCTGACCCACAACGGAGACGAGATCCCCGGCTCGGACATCGGTCCGCAGGTGATGCCGCAAGGAACCTCGACCTTCAAGCTGTGCCTGCCCAGCAAGCCCAACGATGCGCACCTCAAGTACGCGTGGTTCGACAAGCCCGGCAAACCCGGTGATCCCGACGATCCCAAAGACCCGGACCCCAGCCCGGATCTCAAGCTCTTGCAACTCGCGGTGTCGACCGTCCCGACCACCTGCCATGACATCGATCCCTTCAAGCTGGGGGTCTGGTACCCGTTGATCTGCAAGCGCACCAAAGCTCTCTTCTTGCTCGACCAAGGCGACGGCGCGAGATTCTGCTTTGAACCGTTCGAACTCCAAGCCCGTGGCCGTGCCCATTGCCCGAGCCCCCGCCTACCGGTCGAGGGGCGCGACCTCAAGTTCGACGGCCTAGCCCAAAACGGCTACGGTTTTACGGTAGACCAAGCGGCGGACTCCGACGCCGACGGCCATCCCGACTTCGCCGACAACTGCTTCAGCTTGCCCAACCCGAACCAGTCGGACGCCGACGCCGACGGCCTTGGCGACCGTTGCGACGCCCAGCCCTACGAAGACCTAGATGGTTTCTGCCCCTGTGACGGTCCCTTGGTGGAACAAACACCGTGGGAGAGCCAGGGCCACTACGTCGACTGTGTCGCTAGCCAGGCATGGGATCTAGAAGCACAAGGCGCGATCACCTCCGACCAGCGCGACACGCTGATCGCCGAGGCCACGGAGCGCAAATGCAGTAGCTGATGGGTTGAGTTCTGACCAACCCTCTAACCTATCGATGATCAGGGCGGCCGGGCTCTCGAGCTCTGTCGCCCTGACTTCATTGGCGCCAGCTCCTTGCTAGGTTCCTCGGTCGGCAGGCAAGGTCTATGATGGGTGGACAATTCGGTTCAGCCGTTCTAGTCGTCAAGGGCCCCTTCTCGGCGAGCAAGGACGAATCACCGGCCTGCTCACCTCAACCCGGAGGCGCCCCATGGCCAAGATCGCGGTAGCCAGTTGGACCGATCTCGCCGATCGCACACCCACTTACGCTCTGGTGGGCACGGTCGACTTGGTGGTGACCCGCTTCGATGACCGGGTCTCCGTTCTCTACGGCCGTTGCCTGCACCGGGGAGCACTGATGGCCGCCGCCACCGTCGAGTTGATGGAGGTCATGGCCCGCGCCCGCGGCCACCACCACCTGAACCAGT
>QIHU01000769.1 GCA_003231035.1 Acidobacteriota bacterium | reverse complement strand
CCTCGCGAACTTCCCAGTCTTTGCTCGAGATGCCGCCCTTGCGTTCGCCCAGCCCTTGCCAAACGAAGGTCGGCTGGCCCCCGGGGCCGGCTCCGAACACTCCTCCCGGTGCCCCGATTCCAGCCACGCCTCCCCCACCGTCGGCTTCGCCACCGATCTCCGTCAGCGGTGCCGCCTCTTCGCCTCTGGCTTCGCCCAGCGCCCAGCGCAGCGCCTGCGACAGGCGGAAGGTCAGTTTGGAGTCGCGAAAGCGCACTTCGGCCTTCTGCGGGTGGACGTTGACGTCCACCTCCTCCGGCGGGATCTCCAAGAAGAGAAACAGCGCCGGGTAGTCTTCCCCCTTCCACTCTTCGCGAACGGCGCGGTAGAAGGTCGCCAGGACGGCGCGGTCGCGGATGAGTCTCCGATTCACATAGACGAAGAGGCGGCGCCCCCGAGTGGTCTCTTTGTCGCCGACGAAGCCGCCCACCTCGGGCCGCTCGCCGCCGTCGGGGTCGATGGCCACCAGGTGGTCGCTGAGTTTCTGGCCGAAGATCTGCCCAATGCGTTGGCGCAGTGCCTCCGCGCCCGAGCCACAGGTGAGGGCGTCGAGCAGGGTTCGTCCCTCGTGGGTCAAACCGAAGCGCACATCGGGCCGGGCCAGGGCGTAGCCTTGCACCACTTCCACACACTTGCGCATCTCGGTCTGCGGCGTCTTCAAGAATTTGCGCCGCGCCGGCACATTGAAGAAGAGGGAGGCGACTTCGACGGTGGTGCCGCGGGCTCGCGCCGCCGGCTCGGTCACTTTGATGCGCCCCCCTTCGATGCGCACCCGGTGGCCTTCTTCCCCGCCGGTCGAGGTCAGCAGTTCCACCCGGGAGACCGCCGCGATCGAGGCCAGGGCTTCGCCGCGGAAACCGAGGGTACCGACCTGTTCCAGATCTTCGAAGTTGGCGATCTTGCTGGTGGCGTGGCGGTCGAAGGCGAGGAGGGTGTCGTCTTTTTCCAGACCACGGCCGTCGTCGGTCACTTTGATGCGCCGCTTGCCACCTGATTCGAGTTCCACCCGGATCTCGGTGGCGCCCGCGTCGAGAGCGTTCTCGATCAGCTCTTTGACCACCGAAGCGGGCCGTTCCACCACCTCGCCAGCGGCAATCTGGCTGATCAGATGGTCGGAGAGGATATGGATTGTCGCCATCGTGCAATTGTAGCCGGTTCACCCTGGGTGGAAGGGCGGTCACGGGATAAAGTAGAACGCTTGAGCTGCGCTCTCGACGCTTCCGAAACTCGGCACCACCAAGGATCCCATTCGGCCCATGACCCAGACCCTCCCAATCGCCAGCCAGGTCGACACCCTAGACGATCGCGGTCGCCTCGCCCTCAAGTTCAATCCCACCCTGGTGGATCGCCACTTTCCTGCCGTTGCTCAATCCATCGCGGCGAACTTTCCATTTTTGAGTCATCCTTCGGCCAACACCGCCGTGAGAGTGCCTACTCGAGGAGCGTTCGACTGCAAGCGAGCGTGCCTTCCACCATCCGACGACGGGGCGAGGTCTACTGGCGGGTGGGAGCGGCCGAGCTGATCGAGGGCGACTCGCGGGTGGTCGAGGCGGTGGTTCGAGGCACCGATGAGTACGCGGTTTCGCTCACCTGGAGCCCCAAGGGGAGACTGCTCGAAGGCAACTGTACCTGCCCCTACTTCGACGACCGGCTGGCCATCTGCAAACACATCTGGGCTACCGTCTTGGCGGCCGAGGAAGGGGGATTCCTCAGTTCGATTCGCTCGCTGGCACGGGTCCAACTGGTGCCGGGATTCGAGCCCCCCTCCGATTCTTGGGAACTCCTCGCTCGGGCCAGCGCGCGCCTCGGCCCGATCGAGCCCTCGGTACCGGCCTGGCGCTCTCGCCTTCGGGAGGTCAAGAGCCCGTCGCCGAGCCTCCCCCCGAACCAGAGAATCTGGATCGAGGGACGCCAGATTCTCTACCAACTCGACGTCGAAGCCTCGCGGCGAGACGGCGCGGTCACCCTTGAGTTGCGCAGTAGGGACCGCAAGAAAAACGGCGCCTGGGGCGCGCTCAAGACCGCCACTCCCCTTCGGCGTACCATCTCCCACCTCCCCCAGGAAGCCGACCGCCACCTGCTGTCGATGATCCTCGGTGGCCGCGAGGCGGTCGCGGCTGGCTGGCGCGGCGCCTTGGACGAGCTGCCCAAGCGTTTCGTCCTCCCCGGCGAGATTCTGCCCGCATGGATGCAACAGGCCGCCCAAACCGGGCGCCTGGTCCTTCCGGTGACCGGCGCGAAGCCACCGAGCGTACTCGCTTGGGATGATGGCGAGCCTTGGCGGTTCGAGTTGGAAGTCACCAGCGCCAAGGCCAGCAACGGAGGCCGAGACGGCGACGAGCTGAGGCTAACCGGCCAGCTGCGACGCAACGCCGATCGTGTTGTCTTGCGCGAACCGGTCTTGCTCTCAGCCGCCGGCCTGGTCTTCTTCCAAGATCGTGTGGCGCGCCTGGACATCGGCGAGGCATTCAGTTGGGTCCCGCTGCTGCGGCGCGAAGAGGAGATTCGCGTTCCGGCAGGGCAGGCCACGCAGTTCATCGAGGCTCTGCTCGGCCTACCGCGACCGCCGGTGGTCCACCTGCCAGAAGAACTGCGCTACGAGGAGATCCAAGGTGAACTCCAACCACGGCTCACCGTCAACGGGACCACCGACCCGTGGTTGCAACGCAACTATCTGCTCGCCGTGGTACTCGACTTCGACTATCAGGGCGCTTCGCTCACCTGGGGAGACGAGCGCCGCGGCATTTACACCTCGAACCCCGCCCGCTTCCTGCGCCGGGACCCGGCGGCCGAAGAGGGGGCGCTGCGCCGCCTGCGCGAACTCGGCGTGCGCGAGGAGCCCAGCCACCACCCCAGCAAGCCGGAGCCCCGTCTGCTGCTCCCCGAAGGCCGCCTCCCCGAGTTGGTGCACCGCTTGACCCTTGAAGGATGGCGGGTCGAGGCTGAGGGTCGCCGCTACCGGCAGGCCGGCCCGCTGGATCTCGAGGTCACTTCGGGCATCGACTGGTTCGATCTTCAGGGCACGGCTACCTTCGGCGACCAAGAGGTCGAACTGCCAAGGCTCTTGCAGTCGCTGGAGCGGGGCGAGAAGAGCATCCTCCTGGACGACGGTAGCCTGGGTGTCTTGCCCGAGGAGTGGCTCGAGAGGCTCAGACCCTTGGCCGAGATGGGCGAGCTGAGCGCTGAGCGATTGCGCTTCCTTCCCAGCCAAATCGGTCTCCTCGACGCCTTGCTCGCGGCCCGACCCGAGATCGGTTTCGACCAAGCGGTGGACCGAGCCCGCAAGCAGCTGGCCGACTTCTCGGGGGTCAAAGCCAGGTCGGCCCCGCGGACCTTCAAGGGCACGCTGCGCGACTACCAGAAGGAGGGGCTAGGCTGGCTTCACTTCTTGCGTCGCTTCGGCTTCGGTGGCTGCTTGGCCGACGACATGGGGCTAGGCAAGACGGTGCAGGTGCTGGCGCTGCTCGAGTCCCGGCGCCAGCTGCGGCACTCCAAGGCGGTCAGCGCTGACCAGCGCCCGGCGCCAACCCTGGTGGTCATGCCCAGGTCGCTGATCTTCAATTGGCGCAACGAAGCGGCCCGTTTCACTCCGCGCCTGCGCCTCCTGGAGCACGTTGGGCCGCGACGCCCTCGCGATCACGAGGGCGTCGAAGACCACGACGTAGTGCTGACCACCTACGGCACCCTGCGCCGAGACATCGCGCTGCTCAAGGAGGTGGAGTTCGACTACGTCGTCCTCGACGAGGCCCAGGCGATCAAGAACCACAAGTCGGCCACCGCCAAGGCCAGCCGCTTGCTGCGCTCCCGCCACCGCCTGGCCCTGACCGGAACGCCTATCGAGAACCACGCCGGAGAGTTGATGAGCATTCTCGACTTCCTCAACCCCGGCCTCTTCGGCTCCAGCCGTGGGCTCACTCCACTCAATGCGGTGCGCGAGGGCACCCTGGGCGAGGATGGGCTACCCAATCCCCAACTTTCGCTGATCGTCGGCGCGGTGCGCCCCTTCGTCCTGCGTCGCACCAAGCGACAAGTGGCCAAAGAGCTGCCGGACAAAGTGGAACAGACGCTCTACTGCGAGCTGTTACCCCAGCAGCGCCGGGAGTACGATGAGCTGCGCTTGCACTACCAGCGCGAGTTGCTCGGCACGGGGGAAAACCGGGGCCAAGCGGGGTCGCAGATCCGAGTGTTGGAAGCTCTCTTGCGCCTGCGCCAGGCAGCCTGCCACCCGGGGCTGATCGATCCGGCGCGCGGCGAGGACGAGAGCGGCAAATTAGCGCTGCTCTTGCCGCAGCTCGAAGAGCTGGTCGAGGGAGGGCACAAATCGCTGGTCTTCTCGCAGTTCACCTCGATGCTCGCCATCGTGCGCAAACAGCTGGACGCTCGCGGCATCCCCTATGAGTACCTCGACGGCCAGACGCGCAAGCGTGAACCGCGCATTCGTCGTTTCCAGGAAGACCCGACTTGCCCCATCTTCCTGATCAGCCTCAAGGCGGGAGGGTTGGGCCTCAACCTCACCGCCGCCGAGTACGTCTTTCTCCTCGACCCCTGGTGGAACCCCGCGGTCGAGGCCCAAGCGATCGACCGCAGCCACCGCATCGGCCAAACTCGCACCGTCTTCGCCTACTCCCTAATCGCCCGCGACACGGTCGAGGAAAAGGTCCTCGAACTCCAGAAGTCGAAACGCCAACTCGCCGACGCCATCATCCAAGCGGATACCAGCTTGTTGCGCAATCTGACCCGCGAAGAGCTGAGTGAGCTGCTCTCCTAGCCCACGCCGAGCGACGCCCTAGCCGCCGCCAACCGAGCGACCGGTACCCGGTAGGGCGAGCACGAGACGTAGTCGAGCCCCACCTTGTCGAAGAAGGTGATCGAGTGGGGTTCGCCGCCGTGCTCGCCGCAAATGCCGATTTTGAGGCCTGGCTTTTCTTCGCGCCCCTTGCGGATCGCCATCTCCACCAACTGGCCCACGCCTTCTTCGTCCAGCCGCTCGAACGGGTCGTAGGGCAGAACCCCGCCTTCGACATAGTCGGGCAAGAAGCGGCCGATATCGTCGCGAGAGTAGCCGAAGGCCATCTGGGTCAGGTCGTTGGTTCCGAAGGAGAAGAAGTCGGCGTGCCGGGCCACTCGGTCGGCAACCAGGCAGGCGCGGGGAATCTCGATCATGGTGCCGATCAGGATCTCGGGCGTCACCCCTTCCTCGGCCACCACTCGATCGAGTACCGCTTGCGAGCGAGCCCGCAGACGAGACAACTCCTCTTCGACGCCAACCAAGGGAATCATGATCTCGGCCCGCGGATCGCCGCCGGCCTTCTTGCGCACGCAAGCGGCGCGGACGATCGCTTCGACCTGCATGTCATAGATCTTCGGTTCGGTCATCCCCAGCCGGCAACCACGGTGACCGAGCATCGGGTTGAGCTCGGACAGTTGCGCCGCCTTGCGCTTCACCTCTTCGGCGGTCACTCCGGCCAGCTTGGCCAAGCGCTCCACCGCGTCGGCTTCGTGGGGCAGGAACTCGTGCAGCGGCGGATCGAGCAGCCGCACGGTCACCGGCAGGCCGTCGAGCACCTCGAAGATGGCCTCGAAGTCCCCCTGCTGTACCGGCAGCAGGTGGTCCAGCGATTCGGCCCGCTCCTCGTCGGTGGCGGCCATGATCATCCGCTGCACCCAAGGGATGCGGTCCTCTTCGAAGAACATGTGCTCGGTACGACACAAGCCAATGCCTTCACAACCAAACGCCCGAGCGACCTTGGCGTCATGAGGCGTGTCGGCGTTAGCCCTCACTCCCATGCGGCGTTCCCGGTCGGCCCACTCGAGCACCGTGCGAAAGGCGCCGACCGCGGGTGAGCCGCTCCCAACGCCTTCGATCATCACCTGCACCACCTCGGAAGGACGAGCGGCGAGGGCGCCCTCGATCACTTCACCGGTGGTGCCATCGATCGACATCTCGTCGCCTTCGCTCCAGCTACGCTCCCCCACCATCACCTTGCCGGCCGCCTCGTCGAACTCGAGCTCTCCGGCCCCGACGATGCAAGGTTTCCCCATTCCACGGGCGACCACCGCCGCGTGCGAGGTCATCCCCCCTCGCGAGGTGAGAATGCCGGCGGCGACGTGCATGCCCACGATGTCGTCGGGCGAGGTCTCCTCGCGCACCAGCAAGACCGGCCCCTCCTTGGCCATTGCAGTGGCGCGCTCCGCGGTGAGTGCGATGCGCCCCGACGCGGCTCCCGGCCCCGCTCCCAGCCCTTTGGCCAGCAGACGCCCCGCCTCGACCGCCGCCTGCTTCTGCTCGGGATCGAAGACCGGAGCGAGCATCTGAATCAACTGGTCCGGCTCGACCCGACGCAACCCTTCGCGATAGTCGATGCGGCCCTCTTTCTCCATTTCGACCGCGATGCGCACCGCCGCCGTCCCGGTGCGCTTGCCGGTGCGGGTCTGCAACATGAAGAGTTGGCCGTGTTCGATGGTGAACTCGAGATCCTGCATGTCACTGAAATGATCTTCGAGCGTCGAACAAACCCCTTTCAGCTCGGCGAAGGCCGTGGGAAAAGCCTCTTGGAGTCCCGCGCCACCATCGCTAGGAACGATCGGCTGGGGGGTACGAGTGCCGGCGACGACATCCTCGCCCTGGGCGTTGACCAGGTACTCACCATAGAGACGGCGCTCGCCCGTCGCCGGGTCGCGGGTGAAGGCGACGCCGGTGGCGCAGTCGGACCCGCTGTTGCCGAAGACCATCGCCTGCACATTGACCGCCGTGCCCATATCGTCGGGCAGGTTGTTGAGTCGCCGGTAGTCCTTCGCCCGTTGGATGTTCCAGCTGTCGAAAACGGCGCCCACCGCACCCCACAATTGCTCCTTGGGATCTTGCGGAAAGGGAGTACCGTGGTCGGCGATCAGTTGGAGGAACTGGCCGATCAGATCATCGAGCGCCTCGGCCGACAGATCGGCGTCGGTGGCGGCGCCGTGCCGCGCGCGGGCGCTGGCCAGGGCCGACTCAAAGGCGGCATGGGGCACGCCGAGGACGACGTCACCGTACATGGTCAGCAGACGGCGGTAGGAGTCTCGCAAGCTGCGCGCATCGGCGCCGGCCGCGGTCCGCGCCGCGACGATCTCATCGTTGAGCCCGATATTGAGGACCGTGTCCATCATCCCCGGCATCGAAGCCCGCGCCCCCGAGCGGCAGGAGACCAACAACGGCTTGTCCACGTCACCAAAACCCCGCCCAAGCCGTTGACCGAGGGCGGCGAGGTGCCCAGCGAACTGCGCTTCCAGACCGTCGGGATAGCTGGCGCCGTGCGCGTGATAGTAGCCGCAGACCTCGGTCGTGATGGTGAAACCGGGAGGCACCGGAATGGCCAGCCGACTCATCTCCGCCAACCCAGCCCCTTTGCCACCGAGGAGTTCACGGTCGTCACCACCACCCTCAGCTTCGCCACCACCAAACGCGTAGATGTGCTTCTCAGCCATGCCAGCTCCCTCGCAGTCGACTCGATTTACAGAGAATTCTTCAGACAGTTCTTCGCTTTGCAGCCTAGAGGCTAGTCCCCGAACTTCGCCCGATGCTCGGCCTTGTCCACCACCATTTCGGTCAGCCGAGCACTGCGCCCCACCACCCGGTGGATCGCCTGGAGCAATCCGAGGCGGTTGCGGCGCAGCGCGTCGTCTTCGTCCATCACCAAGACTTCGGCGAAGAAGTGGTCGAGGACAGAGGCCAGCCCGGCGGTGCGCCGCAAGCAGCCCTCGTGGTCGCCGGCCGCGGCCAGCTCTTCCACTTCGCCTTTGAGGTCGGCGAAGGCGGCGAAGAGCGCCTTCTCCGCCGGTTCCACCAGACGCGCCTCATCCAAGTCGTACTCCTCAGAGTCCTTGAGGATATTGAGGATCCGCTTCGCCGAGAGCACCAGCGATAGGAACTCCTTGTGCCCGCGCACGGCGTGCAGGGCCTCGACCCGCGCTTTGAGATCGGGCAGATTGTTGCCGCCGACCGCCAGCGCCGCCTCGATTTCGTCGTAGGCGAAGCCCGCGAGGCCCAGAACGTGGCGCACCCGATCGAAGAGGAAGGGGCGCAGAGACTCCAAAATCTCCTCGCCACTCTGGGTGAGCTTGTCACCGTAGAGGCGCGCCGCCTTGGCCGCCAGGAGGTCGAGATCGACGGGCATGCCGCCGTCCAGAGCGATCCGCACCACCCCTTGCGCCGCCCGGCGCAGGCCGAAGGGATCACGACTGCCGGTGGGAATCAGCCCCAGGCCAAAGATTCCGACCAAGGTATCGATACGGTCGGCCAGCGCCGTGACCATCCCGGTACGACCGCGCGGGATTGAATCCTCCGCCGAGGCCGGTAGGTACTGGTCGTAGATCGCCGTCCAGATCTCCTCGCCTAACCCGTCCTCGCGGCCGTAGATCCCGCCCATCACCCCTTGCAGGTCGGTGAACTCCTTGACCATCTCAGAGGTGAGATCGACTTTGAGGAGGCGAGCCGCTTGCGCCGCCGACGCCTCTTCCTCGCTCCACCCCAAGCTGCGGCAGAGGAGGGCGGCCAGCTCGGCCAGCCGCTCGGCCTTGTCTTGGTAGCTGCCGAGTTTCTCGTGAAAGGTGAGATGGGCCAAATCACCGCGGCGCTCCTCTAGCGAACGCTTGCGATCTTCATGGAAGAAAAACCGCGCATCGGCAAGGCGAGCGGCCACCACCCACTCGTTGCCCACCCGCACCCGGCCGGAGGGGTCATCACTGCGATCCATCACGGTCAGGAAGGCCGGCAAGAGAGGGGGCTCGCCCGATTCGTCGTCTTCTTCGTCCCGCACCGCCTCCACCGAGAAGGCACTTTGGTGATCGCGCAGGCTGGCGGTCAACACCTCGCTCGGCAATTCGAGGTAGTCGGCATCGAACGAACCGTGCATCAGGCCGGGGATCTCGCAGATCGCCACCAGTTTGTCGAGCAGTTGGGGGTCCTCCACTGGCTGGCCGCCCAGTTCGGCCGCCGCCTCGGACATCGCCTGGGCGAGAATCCGCCGCCGCTCGTCGGGCTGGACCACGATGCCCAGCTTCGCTAACTTGCGCCGATATTCCGCCGCGCCGCGCACCGTGAAGGGCTTCGGCGACAAGACAGCATGGCCACAGGTTTGGGCGCCGGATTGCACTCCGAATAACTCGAAGGGCACCACCTGGCCCGCCAACACCGCGACGATCCCGTGAATCGGCCGCGCCCAGGGGCCGTAACCGTCTCCCCAGACCATCGACTTGGGCCAGTTGATCTCTCGCAGGAGCTTGGGCAGCAGCTCGGCGAGGAGCTGAGACGTTTCCACACCGACGATCGACTGGGTGGCGGCGAGGTACTCGCCCTTGTCGGTGGTGACCCGCTCCAGCTCCTCCGGTTCCAAGCCACAACGACGGGCAAAACCGATCAACGCGGGGGTGGGCGATCCATCCTCTTTGAAGGCGACCCGCACCGGTGGCCCGACCACCTGCTCCGTGCGATCCGGCTCTTTGGCCGGCAGCCCCTTGAGGATCAACAGCAGACGCCGCGGGGTGAAACCGGTCTCGACCTCCTTGGGACCGAGGTCACGAGCCATCAATTCTTCGAAAACCCGGGTCGCCAACTGGGCGATCGCCGGTTGCAGCATCCGCGCCGGGATCTCCTCCGCGCGAACTTCCAGGAGCAGTTCCCCTTTAGCCATGGTCGCTCTCCTCGCCAGCCGCCACCGCCGCTCTCGATTGCGATGCGAGCAGCGGCCAGCCGAGTTTCTCGCGGCTTTCCACATACTTCTTGGCACAGCCCACCGCCATCCGTCGAACCCGCCGGATCAAGCCGACCCGCTCGGTGACCGAGACCGCGCCGCGGGCGTCCAGCACGTTGAAAAGGTGAGAACACTTCAAGGCACATTCGTAGGCTGGCAGGACCAGGTCGGCCTCCAAACAGCGGTTCGACTCGCGCTCCCAGCCTTCGAACTGGGTCTGCATGAACTCGATGTCGGCAATCTCGAAACAGTACTTCGAAGACTCGTACTCGTCTTGCTTGCGGACCTGACCGTAGGTGAGTCCGCCCGGTACCCAGTCCATATCGTAGATCGATCGCGACAACGCCAGGAACATGGTGATGCGTTCGAGACCGTAGGTGAGCTCAACGCTGATCGGGTCGAGTTCTAGACCACCCGCCTGTTGGAAGTAGGTGAACTGGGTGATCTCCATGCCGTCGAGCATCACCTGCCAACCCACCCCCCAAGCACCGAGGGTGGGCGCCTCCCAGTTGTCTTCTTCGAAGCGTAGGTCGTGCTGCGAGAGGTCAAGCCCGATCGCCTTGAGGCTCTCGATGTAGATGGACTGGATATCCTTCGGCGCCGGCTTGAGCACCGCCTGAAACTGATAGTGCTTGCCTAATCTAAAGGGGTTGTCGCCGTAGCGACCGTCAGCCGGGCGCCGGGAGGGCTGCACGTAGGCGACCCGCCATGGCTCGGGGCCGAGGGTGCGCAGGAAAGTGTCCGGGTGCATGGTGCCGGCACCAACTTCGAGGTCATAAGGTTGTTGAAGGACGCACCCTTGGCCGGCCCAGAAGTCGGACAAACGAAGGATTAGCTCCTGAAAACTCTGCATGCTTGTCTCCTAGTCGGTGCTCAGCTGTCGGAACCCCGAAGGTTATACCGAAGGACGAACCTTGCCCACCTTTTCAGGAGGAATCGAGGGACTAGCGATGACCGAGTCGATCCAAGGTCTGCCGCATCATGGTGTAGCTCTTGAGTTCGCGACCAAGAAAGGGTCGCCTCAGTTCACCGCAGAGTTGCTCCACCTGGGCCAGCGTTTCCGCCGACTGCGGGGATTGACGCGCTAGATCGACCAGCCGCCGGCGGCCAATCTGACGGAGGAAGTCTAGGGCTGGCGGCGTCAAGCGGAGGCTTCGTCGAGGCAGGGTTCCACCCTCGCCAGCGCATTGAGCACAGAGTAGGGCATCCCCGTTGGGCGGCAACACCGCGGCGCGATCGGCGCCAAATTCTTGGCCGCAGAGCGGACATTCCCAAGGCGGCGGGAAGATTCCCGACAGTCTCAGCACCCAGGCTTCGAAGTAGCGAGCCGCCAGGTTGGCTTCCACCCCGGCGAGCAGCGCTTCGAGGGTGGAGTCCAACAAGCGGTAGAGGTGCTCGCTCTCTTCGTTCTCCTGCGCGAACTCGATCATGTGGTCGGCCAGGTAGCCGGTCAGCAGGATCCCTTCCAGCTCCTCCTGCAAACGGCCCGCCGGGCGGAGTAAATCCACACTCGAGATCCGCACCAGATCTCGCCCCTCTTTCTCATACCAGCCGACGGTGACCTTGGCCAGAGGCTGAAGTTGCCCTGAGAATCGGCTGTACTTGCGCTTCGCTCCCCGCGCGACACCTCGCTTCTTCCCGTGTTCGCAGGTCAGAAAGGTGATGATGCGGTCGCCGTCGTGCAGGTCGACGGTGTCGAGCAGCAAGGCTTCGCAGGTGAGCGTTCGCCCCATCGGCCCTCAGGGGACCAAATATTGGAACATCAAGCCAGCGAGGGCGAAGTAGACCAGAATTCCCAGAATATCGCTGCTCGTGGTGACCAAGGGTCCCGCCGCAATGGCCGGATCGATACCTAGACGTTGGAACAGAATCGGAATCGAGGCGCCCGCCAGGGCGGCGAGGGTCACCGCGAAGAGCAGTGCCACGGCAACCACCGCCGCGTAGGTGGGGTTGCCCTCTTTGAAAAAGGCAATCAGAAAAACCACCACTCCCAGCGCCACACCAATAAGCAGGCCAACTTTAGTTTGCTGGAAGAGATACCGCCACACTCGGCCCTGTGCCGCGGCGATACGCCCGGTGGCCAGGCCGCGCACCGTGATCGTCGAGGTCTGAGCACCGCTGTTGCCCCCCATTCCCATGATCACGGGAACGAAGAAGAGGAGGTAGAGTGCTTTGTCGAACCGCGACTGGAACCGCTCCAGCAGATAGCCGGTGGCCAGCAAGCCAACGAGGTTGACCAACAGCCAGGGAAGCCGAATGCCCGCGACCCGCGCCGAGCGGGACTCGTAGAGCAATTCATTGTCCGAGGTACCGACCATCTTGTAGAAATCTTCGGTCGCCTCGTCGGTCACCACATCGACGATGTCATCCACGGTGACGATTCCCACCAGCTGGCGGTCCTCATCGGTGACCGGGATGGCCAGCAGGTCGTAGCGCGCGGCCAGCTCCGCCACCTCTTCCTGGTCGGTCGAGGTGTGGACCTGGATCAGATCGCGCTGCGCCAATTCGCCCAGCAGTCGCTCGGGGCTGGCCAGCAACAGCTGTCGCAACGAGGTGACCCCGACCAGCTGTCCCTCTTCGTCGACCACGTAGAGGTAGAGAATCATTCCGAGGTCATCTTGACGACGGATCGTCTCGGTCGCCTGGCGCACCGTGGTGGCCTCTGGCAGGGCGAAGAATTCCGGATCCATGATCCGCCCGGCGGTGTCGTCCTCGTAGGCGAGCTGAGTTTGAACCTCGTCGAGATCCCGGCGCAGATCGACCAAGGCCAACACCGGCTCGCGCTGCTCCTCGGGCAGGGATTCGACAATCGAAACCGCGTCATCCACCGAAGCCTGCTGGAGGATGCCGCCGATCTCCTCCGGCTGCATGTCCTCGAGCAACATCATGCGCTGCGCGGCATCGAGATCGCTCAGCACTTCGCCGGCCTGTTGCGGGAAGTCCGCGCTCAGAATCGAGAAGATGTAGCGACTCTCCGCCGGGGTGAACGAGCGGAAGAGGAAGGCGACATCGCCGGGCCGCAAGCGGGCCAGCAGGTTGGCAATCCGACCTTTCGAGTCCCCTCGAGCTAGCCGCCTCAGAGCGTCCGCCAAGCGCTCGGTGCGGCGAGTGATGGTCGTATCCATGGCTGGCGGATGGTAGCACAGGGGTCTTGACGAATCGTTCTAAGCCATTTTGTTTTCTGTTGCTTAGCTCACCCCACCAAAGCCTCGTACAAATGCAGTAGGATTGGGCATTATCGTCACCAACAAGCCCCCCCCCTCGCTAAGGGAACCTGAGGAGATCCGCTGAATGAAAATACGAATCATCCATGGCCTCTGCGCCATGGCATTGTTGGCGTGCTCGATGGCGCCTGTACCCATGGAGGCCGCCGAAGCGGGAAAGATCTTCCCCTACGAGGCCCATGTCGAGACACTTGACAACGGCTTGACCGCCATTCTGGTGCCGATGGAAGCGGGCGGGCTGCTCGCCTACTGGACCCTCGTGCGCACCGGCTCGCGTGACGAGTACGAGGCCGGCCATACCGGTTTTGCACACTTCTTCGAGCACATGATGTTCCGCGGCACGGAGAAGTTTCCGGCCGAGGTCTACGGCGCCAAAACGACCGAGATCGGCGCCGACGCCAACGCCTTCACCACCGATGACTACACCGCCTACCACCTCGGCATCGCGGCCGAAGACTTGGCGACGGTGATGGAGCTGGAAAGCGACCGGTTCATGAACCTGGCCTACCCCAAGGCCGCCTTCAAGACCGAAGCCGGCGCCGTCTACGGCGAATACCGGAAGAACCGGACCAGCCCGTTCTTCGTCATTCGCGAGGCGGTTAAAGAGAAGGCCTACGACCAGCACACTTACGGCCACACGACCATGGGCTATGAGAAAGACATCGCGGCCATGCCGACGATGTTCGACTACTCACAGACCTTCTTCGATCGCTACTACCGCCCCGAGAACTGTGTCCTGGTGATCGCCGGCGATCTCGATGTGGCCAAGACGATGGAGATGGTCAAGAAGTTCTACGGCGGGTGGAAAGCTGGCTACCAAGCTCCCACCATCCCCGTCGAGCCGCCGCAGACCGGCGAGCGCAAGGTCGAAGTGAGCTACGACGGTCGCTCTCTGCCGATCCTCTGGATCGCTTATCACGCCGACGCTTTCGATCCGAAGAGCACAAGGCTGGCCGCCGCCAACCTCCTGGTGGAACTCGCTTTCGGCGAGACGAGCGAGCTCTACAAGAAGCTCGTCCTCGAAGAGCAGGTTGTGGAGTTCTTGTTCAGTAGCGCGCCGATGAACCGCGATGCCGGCGTGATGGAGGTCGTGACCCGGATCAAGGATCCAGCCAAGATCGACTATGTCCTGGCCGAGATCGACAAGACGATCGCGAGCTACCAGTCTTCGCTGCCCGATGCGAAGCGACTCACCGATCTGAAGTCGCGCACCAAGTATGACTTCTTGATGAACTTGGAAACCCCGGATAACGTCGCTTCAGGGCTCTCGCGCTTCATCGCCATCACCGGTGGGATCGATGCTATCGACGACATGTACCGCACCTTGGACGGCGTCACCGCCGAGAACATCCAAGGGGCAGCTCAACACTATCTCTCCCTCGATCAACGCACCGTTGGCATCCTGCGAGGAACCCAATAATGCACACCGCATCGCACTCTTTTCTCCCGCGTCGCCTTTTCCGCCTACTCGGCTTCGGCGCCTGCTTGGGGCTGCGCCACCGACCACGCCCCGACCGACGATGGGACGGGACCGGTGCTCCTCCAGGTCGAATCTGACCCGACCATCGCCTTCTCCGTTTGGTTCGATGTCGGTTCCCAAAACGACCCGGCCGGCAAGGAAGGGTTAGCCCTGCTGACCGCTACCCTACTCTCCGAGGGCGCCACCACCGCGAATAGCTACCAAGATATTCTCGAGAAGCTCTACCCCATCGCCTCCGTCTATAGCGCTCGGGTCGACCGCGAGATGACTACCGTTAGCGGCCGCACCCACGGCGACAACCTAGAGACCTTCTTCACCCTCTACACCGACGCCTACCTGCGGCCGGCTTTCGATCAAGAAGACTTCGA
>QIHU01000524.1 GCA_003231035.1 Acidobacteriota bacterium | reverse complement strand
CGCGCGGCGCTCGAAGCCAGCTAGCGCGGGCGCGGCGGTATAGTTCGGGAACTCATGATAAGTAGCACCCCGGAAATTCCATCGCCGCCCGATCCCGCCAACTGTCCCGCTCTTCTCGGCCGCATCGAGGCGGAGATCCACCGGGTGATCGTCGGCCAGAATTATCTGGTCGAGCGACTCGTGGTGGCCCTGCTTGCCCGCGGACACTTGTTGATCGAGGGTTTTCCGGGATTGGCCAAGACCTTGGCGGTCAAGACTCTGGCCGCCGCGCTCGATGTCGATTTTCGTCGCATCCAGTTCACCCCCGACCTCCTGCCCGCCGACTTGGTGGGAACTTTGATCTACGACCAGTCGACCGGCGCCTTCAAGGCTCGCAAGGGGCCTATTTTCAGTGACCTGGTGCTCGCCGACGAGATCAACCGGGCGTCGGCGAAGGTGCAGTCCGCCCTCCTGGAAGCAATGGAGGAGCGCCAGGTGACCCTGGGCGACGCCAGCCACCGGCTCTCCCCCACTTTCACCGTCCTGGCGACCCAAAACCCGATTGAACACGAGGGCACCTACCCACTGGCTGAGGCGCAGGTCGACCGCTTTATGATGAAGCTGCGGCTCGACTTCCCAAGCCGCGAGGAGGAGGCCAAGATTCTCGATCGCATGCTCGTCCAACGCCCCCTGGCGGTGAGCGCGATCACCGACGCCGCGGGGCTCGAAGGGTTGCGGGAGGCGGCCGACCGCGTCCACCTAGATTCCAAATTGCGCGGTTACATTCTCGACCTGGTCAGAGCCACTCGCCGGCCCGCCGCGGTCGATCTACCGCGGCTCAAAGATTGGATCGAGCGCGGCGCTTCGCCCCGCGCCACCCTCTTCCTGGCCCGCTCGGCAAAAGCGCTCGCCCTCTTGCGCGGCCGCGACCACGTCCTGCCCGAGGATGTCAAAGAGATCGCCGCCGACGTCTTGCGCCACCGGGTGATGGTCAGTTGGGAGGCGGAGGCCGAGGGCATCGACTCCGACCAGCTGATCGAGCGACTGCTCGGCGCCGTGGTCGTTCCCTGAGTCGTCGTGGTGATGCGGTTCACCCGGTGAGTAGCTCGCCGCCACAGCCCCGGTGGTTATCCACCTCGGAGCTCGCTCGCCGGGTGCGCCGCTTGCAAATCGCCACCGACCGGTTGGTGGCCGAGGGGATGGCTGGCGGTTACGCTTCAGCCTTCAAGGGGCGGGGCATCGAGTTCGCCGAAGTGCGCCCGTACCAGGTGGGCGACGATGTGCGCAGCCTCGACTGGAACGTCACCGCTCGCATGGGTGCCCCGTTCGTCAAGCAGTACGTCCAGGAGCGCGATCTCAGCCTTTTGTGCGCCATCGACATTTCCGGCAGCATGGGCTTCGGCTCCCGCGGCATCCTCAAGCGCGACCTCGCCGCCGAGGTCGCGGTGTTGACCAGCTTCGCCGCCCTGGCCAATGGCGACCGAGCCGGCGCCGCACTCTTGGCCAACGGCCTGATCAGCTTCCTACCACCCCGTCGAAAGCGCAACCAGGTGCTGCGTTTGGCCCAAGAGATCCTGCAAAATCCCGTCGCCGGCTCCACCGACCTCGAAGCGGGGTTGAGCGCCACCCTGGCCAATCTGAAACGGCGCAGCGTCTTGGTCTTGATCTCAGACTTCGTCGAAGCCAGCTGCCCGCGCGCCCTGCGCGCCGCCGCGTCGGCCCACGACGTGGTGGTGATCGAGATCCGCGATCCGCTCGACGACCGCCTCCCCAGGGCCGCGGCGATCACCGTCCGCGACGCCGAAACCGGTCGCCGGGCGGTGGTCGGCCATGGCCTGCTCCCCTGGCCGCTAGCGAGACGCGGGAGCCTAGCGACCCGCTACGTCGCCCGACGGGAGCGCCAACGTCAGGAACTCGCCCGCCTCACCCGCCAGCTGCGCGTTGGCCACTTGATCCTCGCCACCGACCGGCCCTTCCTCGCGGAGCTGAGCCGCTTCTTTGCGCGCCGCAGGCAGCACCGCGGATGAGTGTGGCGCGATGAGATGGTGGACCGCGCTGGTGCTGTCGAGTGGGTGGTTTCTGTTATCGATTCCGCTCCCAGCGGCGGCCGCGGAAGCGCCGCCCCTCAAGCTTCACCTGGAACTCAGCCTGCACCAGGAATCCACTCCAACCACGGTCGGCGACCGGGTTAGGGTGGAGTTGGTGCTGAGTGTGGGGGCCAACTCCAGCCTGCCTCTCCACGAAGCCCACTTTCCAGAGTGGGGCAGCCACTGGGGTGAGACCGAGGTGGTGTCCATCTCCGAGATGCGGACCGCGAGAGCGGGCTCGCGAACGCGGTTCAGCCAGCAGGTCGAGTTGATGGCCTCCGCTCCGGGAGAGGTGGTGCTGCCAGCTATCAGCGTCAGGGTACGAACCGAGAGCGGTGAACTCAGAGCGGTGAGTTCCAAGCCGCTCGCCTTCGTCGTCCACTCGGTCCTCCCCGCGCAAGGCGCCACCCCTCCGCCCTGGCCCTCGGCTCCTCCGCGAGAGCTGCCCTTGCCCGCGACCTTCTTGCCGACCCTGGCGATCCTCGCTAGCGCCGTGCTGGTCTTGCTCGGTCTCCTCGCGTGGCAGGCACGGCGACGACGCAACAAGGCACGACCGACGGCCATCGAGGAGTTGAGGCGAGCACTAGACAACCTTCGCGGCGCCAGCGATGGAGTTCCTCAACTTCACACCGCCCTCAGTCTCGCCTGGCGGCGCTACCTCCACCGGCGGCTGGCACGGCCGGCGCTCGAAAGCACCTGCACCGAGATCGAGAGTTGGTTGCACGGATGCCCAATCTCGCCGGTCAGCGCCGGTGAGGTCGTCGCCCTGCTGCGCCGCTGCGACTCCGTCCGCTTCGCCGCCGCCAACAGCGCTCACCAGCCGAGTCCCGCCAACGCTCTACTGATGAAAGGACAGCGGCTAGCGGAGAGGATTGAAGGGCAACTGCTGCACATCGGCTGGTCGCCGGGGACCGGTGATCTGGAGCACGACCCCTGATGGCCTGGATGCCCCATTGGGCCTCCCCCTGGTGGTTCTTGGCGCTGGCTCTGCTGCCGCTGCTCGCCTGGCACCACCATCGGTTGCCACACCCGGCGCTCACTTTCAGCCGGCTGTCGGCCGAGCGAGCCGGTTCTTGGCGGCTGCACCTGCCTTTCTATCTCCGCCTGGCAGCTCTGAGCTTGGTCCTCGTCGCTCTGGCCCGGCCCCAGTTCGGGCAGGTGTGGGAAGAGAGTTCCAGCGAGGGTATCGATATTCAGATCGCCCTAGATGTCTCGATCAGCATGGCGGCCGAGGATTTTCATCCCAGCAACCGGCTCGCCATCGCCAAGCAAGTGGCGCGCGACTTCGTGCGCGGTCGACCCCGGGACCGTATCGGGGTCAGTATCTTCTCAGGCGGCGCCACGACGCTATCCCCGCTGACCACCGATCACCGCATGATCGACCGGCTGCTGCAAGCGGTGACCCTGCACCCCGAGCCCGACGGTACGGCGATCGGGGTCGCCCTGGCCACCGCCGCCGCGCGCCTGCGCCAGGGTCGAGGCACCAGCCGCGTCATCGTGCTGGTGACCGACGGGGTCAACAACAGCGGTGAGATCGACCCCGCCACCGCCACCGCCCTATGCCGTGGGCTGGGGATCCGCGTCTACACGGTGGGGGTCGGCACCCATGGAAGCGTACCGATGCCGGTTCAACTGGGCCAGGGGAGGACCCTGACGATCGAGGCTCAGATCGACGAAGCACTCCTCGAGCGCATCGCCCAGCAGACCGGGGGGCAGTTTTTCAGGGCGACCAACGCCGCGGCGCTACGCCGAGTCTTCGCCCAGATCGATGAGCTTGAAACCACGCCGATCCCGGTACGACAACTGATCCGATATCGGGAGATTTTCCCTCCTCTGTTGTGGCTCGCCCTGCTGCTCTTACTCACTCCCCTGGCGACGACGGCCACCGGAATCACCGCCCAGTCGTAACTCTCAAAACCATGAGCTTCCTCAACCCTCAGCTGCTCCCCTGGGTCCTCTTGGCGCCCTTCGCCGGCCTGGCGGCGCTGTGGCTGTGGCGACGTCACCGCGCGGCGTTGCGCCAGTGGGCCACCCCGGCGAGCTGGCGCCAGCTCGGTTTGTCGCGGCGGGGGGAGGGTTCAACCGGCGCCGCCGCGCGGTCGGTCGCCTTGCTGGTGCTCGTCTTCTTGGCCCTACCCATCGCCCTGGCCCGGCCCCGGTGGGGCGCGGCGAGCCAGGTTGTGGAGCGCCGCGGGGTCGACGTGATCTTCGTCCTCGACACTTCGCTTTCGATGGCGGCGCTCGACGCAAGACCGACCCGGCTGGCGGTGGCGCAAGCGCTGCTGCGCACCATGGTGGATCGGCTACCAGGCCACCGCTACGCCCTGCTTCGAGCTGAGGGAGCGGGCGAAGTTCTCATCCCTCTGACCACCGACGCCGCCGCCCTCGACTTGGTCGTCACCAGTCTCGATCCGGGCAGCTCGACCACCCCGGGAACGTCGCTCGCCAACGCCTTGATCGGCGCCGTCGAGTTGTTCTCCGAAACGGCCGAGGCCCACCGGGTGGCGATGGTGATTTCAGACGGCGAAGACCATGTGGGCGGCCTACCGGCGGCGTTGCGACGGCTGCAAGCGGCGGGGGTCGTGGTCCACGCCATCGGTGTCGGCTCCGCCAAGGGCGCGCCCATTCCCCTGCCGCCCGACCGACGCAATCCATCGGCAGGCGCCGACTACAAGCGCGACGGCGAAGGGCGGCTGGTGATCACCCGGCGCAATGACACCACCCTGCGCACCTTGGCCGTCGGTACCGGGGGTCTCTACCTGACGGCCGAGAATGGCGGGGGCGACCCGACCGCGATCCTCGACCGTGTCGACCAGATGGAGCGCCGCGGCTACGCCACGATGACCATCGAGGCCCAACCCGAGCGCTACCAGTGGCCGCTCGCCGTGGCCGCCGCCGCTCTTCTGCTCCTCCTCTGGCGTCGCCGGTCCCCAGCCGAGCCAGGACCGCCAGGACCGCCAGGACCCCCACGGAGGGCACCCATCCCCTCGCCACTGGCTCCGGTGCTGGTCGCCGCTCTGCTCAGCGCCGCCGCCGCGCCCGCACCGTGGATCGAGCGCTGGATCCACACCCCGTATGAGCTCACCCAACGCGGGATGGAGTCCTACCGGCAAGGCCACTTCGAAGAGGCGGCAAGGCTCTTCGCGAGCGCCCAGCGACTGGCTCCCGACGACGCCACCACCCTGTTCAACGCCGGCTCTACCCGCATGGCGCGGGACCCCGCGACGGCCATCGAGTTGCTGACCAAGGCCGCCGCCATCGCCGACGCCGCGGCCAACGCCAACGCTCTGACTGAGAGATCGGGCGATCCTCCGAACGCCAGCCGGCTCCTCGCCGCCCAGGCTTGGTTCAACCTCGCCAACGGCCAACTCGCCGTCGGCGACCCGGCGGCGGCGGCGCACGGTTATCGCCAAGCTCTGCGCCGCCAAGCGGACCACTACGGCGCCAAGCACAATCTGGAACTCGCCCTGCGCGCCCTAGCCGCGGCCCCAAGCGATGAGCGGCCAGCGGTGCACCCGGAGCCCAGTCAACCCTCCGCGGAGCCGACGTCGCAAGACCCTCTAGGGATGGAGGACGACCGCGGCCAGGAACGCGATCCCAATCAGGCCGGGAACGCTCCCGCGCCCCAAGCCCCCGAGCCGCCCCCTCGACAACCGCCGACCCCCTCACCCTTCGAACCCCAGGAAACGCTGAGTACCGCGCAGGCCGAAGCCCTTCTAGATGCGGTGGAGGCCCTCGAACGGACTCGGCGTCGCCAACAGGCCGAACGGCAGCGGTTGGAGCGCGGGACCTCTCTGCCACGAGGAAAGGACTGGTGATGGGGCAACAGCGAATTGCCGCCCTCGCGATGGTCGCCAGCTGCATCCTTTTCGGCGCCATCGCCAGCCCTCTCGGTGCCACCCCGCAAGCCCTGCAAGACCACCCGACCAGCGATTCGCCTCCGGTTCAATCCACAGACCAGCTCCTCGGCCGCTCCCGGCCACCGGGGAGCGAAGCACGGGTCTTTGTCGAGGCCGAGCTGCGCCCTCGGACCCCTTTTGTCGGCCAGCAGGCGATCTACACCGTCTGGCTCCACACTCGCCACCGCGTGAGCCAGGTCAGGCCGGTCTCGCTGCCTCAGTTCTCGGGCAGTTGGGTGCGCGAGATCGCCGCCCCAAGCGGTGGATTGCGCACCCAGCCGGTCACCCGCTCCGGTCAGCGCTACTGGCGGGCTTCGGTTCTGCGCCGCGCCATTTTTGCCCTCGGCCCGGCCGAGCACCACTTCGCCCCCATCGTTCTCGATCTGGTGGTCGCCGTCCCCGAGCGCGGCCTCTTCGGCAGACTGATGGAGCGCCCGCGCAGCCTACGCGAGGCCAGTGGGGCCGTCCGCTGGCGCGCCAAGCCTCTCCCCCCGCCGCCGCCGGACTTTAGCGGCGCGGTCGGTGCTCTAACCCTGATCAGCTCGCTCGAACCCCAGCGGGTACAAGTCGGAGAGGCCGCCGTCCTGACGGTGACCCTGCGCTCCACCGCCAACCTCTTCCCGCTGCCCCAGCCTGAGATTGCGAAGCCGGCCGCCGTTGACCTCCACCCACCCGAGGACCGGATCTTCGAGGAGTTTCGTCAGGGCCTCCTGTGGACCGAACGCAGCTGGAGGTTCGTCTTGGTCGCACGCACTCCCGGTTCCTGGCGCCTGCCCGCCGCTGAACTGGTCTACTTCGACCCAGCGACCGAAGAGTACGCGAGGGCGACCGGAGAGCCGCTGGCGTTGCAAGCTCTGGCTCGCTCGCGCGGTTCTCTAGTAGGTCCGGGCGAGGGTCCGCGGGCCGGTGAGGGCGACCCTTCGCGCCACCGAGGGTGGATCTGGCTCGGTGTTCTTCTCGCCGCCGGCCTCCTCGCGGTAGGTGGCATGTGGCGCAGAGGCGACCGGCAACTCCTCGCCGCACTCAAAGCCGCCCAACGGCCGAGCACCCCGCGCGGCCGGATCGAGGCCGTCGAAGACGCCTGGGCCGACTATCTGGACCGCCGCTGGGGGATCGGAATTCACCCGCCCACCAGCTGGAGCCGGGAACTCTCCCGTTTGCGGGTGGGCGCCGCCATCGTGGGCCGCCTGGACGAGTTGGCGGGTTCCTTGCGGTTGGCGCGCGCGGCACCGACGCTCAGCGATTCCACGGCCGTGGTCGAAGAGCTTCTCAACCACTCCTCACGGCTGGCGCGTCAGCTAGGACGATAGTCCACCCCTTCTCATCTCGCCCGTCCTGGCAGCGGCCTCGATGCCGGCCGACGCCAACCCTCTTGAACCACCCTTCTCAGGCCGCGACCGTCGAGTCTGGTAGCCTTGCCGTTCCGCGGAACAACTCTCGCAAGTTGGCGTCGGCGGCAGCGCTGAGTTGACGAAAAACTCTTCATGACTCTCTGGGCTGGTTCTTTACGATGACGTTCAAGATTCAAAGCCTCAGCGCCCTGGAGTTGGATCGCTTTCTCGCCAGGCGACGAGCCGGCCACGATCTGCCGGTGGAGTTTCACTTGGCCGACAATCTGTCGCACATCTTGCGCCGGATTCACCAGCTGCTGCCCGCGAAGTCGAGCGCCATTCTCTTGGACAACCCAGCCGCCAAGCTCGAAGACAACGGCAACCACGAGTTGACCGTGATCGCCGCCGGTGGCGCCGACCCGCGGCGCGTGGTCGGGCAAGGCTTGGACGTCGAGGGCAGCTTCGCCGGTGAGATCTACCGCTCCGGCGCTTCTCGCCACGCCGTGGGCGAGGATCTGGCGGGCCTCGCCTCGGTCGACCCCTCAATCACCGTACCCAACAACTTGTTGGCGGTGCCGATCCGCATTGAGCAAGAAATTTGCGGGGTGGTCGAAGTCATCGACCGAACCGGGGTCGACAGCCACGGGATTCACGACCTCAGACTGCTGGAGATCTTCGCCGAGAACATCTCGTTGTCCATTCAATCGGTCCTCGACAATCGCCAGGCGCAACAGATCGCCAAGCGCGACAACTTGACCGGCCTGTTCAACGATCGCTACCTCCATATCGCGCTCACCCGGGCGATCGAGCAATGCAAGAAGAGCGGCGAGGATCTCGCGGTTCTCTTTCTAGACCTCGACTTCTTCAAGCGGGTCAACGACACCCACGGCCACCTCGCCGGTAGCCAAGTACTGCGTGAAGTGGGTCTGCTCCTCGCCCACCATTTGGAAGGTACCGACTCGATCGCCGCCCGCTACGGTGGCGATGAGTTCGTCCTCATCGCTCCCAGCCTCGACCTCGACACCGCCACCGACCTCGCCGAGGAGATTCGCGTCCGCGTTCTGCTGACCCACTACTGCACCGAGCCTAGCGAGCTCCAGCCGGAGACGCTCGACCTCAGTGGGCAGACCTGCTCGATCGGCGTCGCCACCTTGCGCCGCCACATCACCGAAGATCTATCGGTCGAGCGCATGAAGTCCAACCTTCTACGCCTGGCCGACTCCGCCATGTACGTGGCCAAAGAGACCGGGCGCAATCGAACGGCGGTCGCCGGCTCGCCGGTCCGCCGCAGATAGGCGACAGGTTCCTAGCCGTCGCGCCAGCGCGGGATCCGCTCTCTGAGCCTACCGAAGCCCAATCTGGCGAAGAGCGGGTCGACTTTCTCGGGATCGGCCCCGACCAGTTTGAGCTCCGCCAGGTCGGCCTTCGCCGGGGCGTGGGTGGCCACCGTGGCCAGCCGTTTGGAAAGCGCCGCCAGTTCCCGGCCGGCCTCCAGCTTGCCGCCCAGCGAGCGGGCGCCACGGATCGGCAGATCGGCGACCTGATCCAGGTTGGAGTAGAGTTCCTCGATGGAGGCAAAGCGCTCCAGCAAGGCCACCGCCGTCTTGGCCCCAACGCCGCGCACTCCCGGAATGTTGTCGACGCTATCGCCCGCCAGGCCGAGGTAGTCGGCGATCTGGTGAGGCCGCACACCGAACTTCTCCACCACCGCCGAAGCGTCGAAGCGCCTGCCCTTGGCAAAATCGTAGAGGGTCACTCGGTCGTCGACCAACTGGGCTAGATCTTTGTCCGAGGTCACCACCACCACCGAACAGTCCTGCGCGGTGAGCTGCCCGCACAGCGTCGCGATGAGGTCATCGGCCTCGTAGCGCTCGTCGGAGAAGGTCGCCGCGCCGAAGGACTGAGCCAGCTCCTCACTGGCCGCTAGTTGGCCCACGAGCTCCGGCGGCGGCAGCTCTCGCTGCGCCTTGTAGGCCGGGTAGATCTCATTGCGGAAACTGGTATTGAGACTCCGATCGAAGGCGAGAGCGAGATGGCTCGGCTCCTCTTCGCCGATCAAGCGGATCAAGAAACCGGCGAAGCCATACACTGCCCCCACCGGCTCGCCCGCCGGACTGACCATCGACGAGGGCAGCGAGAAGAAGGCCCGAAAGATATAGGGGCTGGCGTCGATCAAATAGACGGTTGGTTTTGCACTCACGGCTCGGATCATACCCCCGCGGGAGCGCAGCGATCGAGTGGAAAGGCCGTCGCCGAGCTCGACCCCAAGAGCGCGGCTGGGGGAAGATCCAACGCCCGTGCCCCCGCGGCGCGCACCGCGACGTTCAGCCAGCCCTGCGGCCATGGGAGGCGCCTGAAGCCATAGAGCGAAAGGCCAGGTGAAGCGCCACTCTCGGCCGCGTAGACCAACACCGCCCGCTCCCCTTCCACCCCACCCAACTGGCCCACCCGCCGCACCATCTCGAGCCGCCATCCCGCGTCCACACCGGGCCAACGGTGCAACCGCTCGATCGCGGCCAGCAAGAGGCTTGGGCGCCGCTCCAACTCCACCGCCGCCGCCAACCGAGGCTCCGAGAGCAATGCCCGAGCCAGACAAGCGGATGCTTCGGTCGCGGGTTCGTCGCTGGTTGGATCGTCCAGAACCAGCGCCAGTTCGAAGGGAGCGTAGGCCGCGAGCGGGTCGAGAGCCATCGCCCTGCGCAACTCGTCGATCGAGGCCGCGCCAGGACGTCGGGCCACCGTGGCGGCGTGCAGCCAGAGGGCCGGTGTCGAGGCCGCGTTCCAGGCCGCCCGTCGTGCCTGGGTGGCGGCCTCTCGGGGAGCTGAGAGAGCGGCCAAGCGGGCCCGGTAGAGGGGGAAACTCGGATCCAGAGCCACCGCTTGAGTCAAAGCTCGGTGGGTTTCGGCCGCCGACTCGGCCCCCAGAGCGCGATCGTAGAAGCCGCGGGCCAGATTGAGCGGCATGAGGGCGACGAGAGCCGCCACCAGATAGAGGCGCAGTGGCCAGCGCTCGCGGCGCGGCGCTCGCACCGCCTCGTCCCGAGCGCTACCGGTGCCGTACAGCACCAAGGCTACGGTCACCGCCAGCGGCCAAAGCAGCGCCGAGAGGTGCAGCCAACTGTTGCCTAGTGCCGCAACCACGCCTCCGGCAAGCCCGATCGCGGCGGCCCAGGCAACGCCGGGGTCCCGCCCCTGGGCAGCGGCGATCTCACGCCACCGAGTAACTACGAACAGCACCACCGCCACCGCCACCGCCACCACCCCCACACCCCCGAGTTGGTAGAGAAGATCGAGCGGTAGCGAGTGCAACTGCCCGACCACTTCCGAAGGGGGAGAAAGACCAGGCCGTGGGCGCAGGAACTCGGCCGAGGTCCACCCCACCGACCCCGGTCCTTGCCCCCACCACGGGCTCTGTAACCACCCGCCTCCCGCCGCCCGCCAGTAGACCCAACGTGCCGAAACCGAGGCGTCGGAACCTCCGAGAATCGACACCAGTCGAGGCAGCTGAAGTACCGCCAAGAGTCCCCCCACCACCAGCACGCCACGGCGCAGTGGCCGATAGAGCCAGGCCAGTAGGATGGCCTGTACTACCAGCGCCACCGTGGCGGCCAACGAGCGGCTGAGGAGCGCCGCCGCCAGCCCCAGTCCCAGGGCTCCCCACAGCGCCCACTTCCACCCATCGCCCCGGCGGTAGGCCGCCAAGGCCACCGTCGGCAGCAGGATCACCAACCACGCAGCGAGAAGGTTGTGGTGACCCAGCGGCATCGCCGGACGGGGAGCTCCAACCAGCACCCAGTCGAGCAGCGCCCAGCCGGCGACCACCGCCACCGCCGCCGCTAATCCTGAGAGCATTCGATCGCCCTCCCGCCGCCAGCTCGCCGCCAACGCCCCCGGCAACCAGAGCCACGCCGGCAGCAAGATCAACACCTCGAAACCGGCTCGGGGCACTCTCGAGAACAAGAGGGAAACCAGGACCGCCAGCCACAACGCCGCCAACGACCACCGGCCGCGAGTCCCCAAACGCAGAGGATCGGCACCACCCCCGAAGAACCACAGGAAGCCAAGGAGTGCTAGATGACCAGCCGCCACCGCCGGGGCCGAGGCGCCTGAAAAGAGCGTGCCACTCCACAGTGAAGCGACTAAGAGCAGGCAGACGGGCAGAAGAATTCGCACCTCCCCATCTTAGGGCTAGAGGATTGGAAAAGGCCACCGATGAGTTATCCTGAAGAGACCGGCGCGTCCCGCTGGTGCTTTCAATTCAAGAGGACTTCCCGATGACTTTGACCCTTGACGATCAAGTCCAGGCTACGCTGCGCGAGCTGGGCATAGACGACGAAAACTCCGGCGGTTTCGCCGGTACCTGGAGTGCCCTAGAGGGCACCCGGATCGAATCGATCAACCCGGCGACCGGCAAGACGCTGGCCGCCGTCTGGCTGCCTGGCGGCGACACCTACGAGAAGGTCGTCGCCTCCTCCGCCGCCGCCTACGAAGAGTGGCGAACCTGGACCGCTCCCGCCCGCGGCGAGGTGGTGCGCCAACTCTGCGACGAGCTGCGCAAGCACAAGGATGCCCTCGGCCACCTGGTTAGCCTAGAGGTCGGCAAAGTGCTCAGCGAGGGGTTGGGCGAAGTGCAGGAGATGATCGACATGGGCGACCTCGCCGTCGGCATGTCGCGCCAGCTCTACGGCAAGACGATGCACTCCGAGCGCCCGCTGCACCGCATGTACGAACAGTGGCACCCGCTGGGCCCGGTCGGCATCATTACCGCCTTCAACTTCCCCGTCGCGGTGTGGGCCTGGAACGCCATGGTGGCCGCCGTTTGCGGCGACTCGATGATCTGGAAGCCGTCGCACTTGGCACCGTTGACCGCCATCGCGGTGACCAAGATCGGCGAACGGGTGCTGGCCGCCAACGATGCGCCGCCGATCTTCAACATGCTCCTCGGCGGGCGCAAGGAGGTCGGCGAGCGGATGACCGCCGATCGTCGTTTGCCGCTGATCTCGGCCACCGGCTCGACCCGCATGGGCAAGGCCGTGGGCCAAGCCGTCGCCGATCGTTTCGGCCGCGCTCTGCTTGAACTGGGCGGCAACAACGCCATCGTGGTGATGGACGACGCCGACCTCGATCTCGCCCTGCGCGCTGTCCTCTTTGGCGCCGTAGGCACCGCCGGCCAGCGCTGTACCTCCACCCGCCGCCTCCTCTTGCAGCGCGGTATCGCCGCCGAGTTCAAGGCTCGTCTGATGGAGGCATACGGCTCGGTGCGCATCGGTGACCCCTCCGATCCCAAGACCCTGATGGGGCCCTTGATCGATCAGTCGGCGGTCGACAACATGATGGCCGCTCTAGTGCGTATCCAGTCCGAAGGCGGCGTGATTCTCACCGGCGGCAAGACGATCGAAGGACCGGGTTTCTTCGTCCAGCCGACCTTGGTGGAGGCCAACGCCGCCATGCCGGTCACCTGCGAAGAGACCTTCGCGCCGATCCTCTACACCTTCGAGTTCGACACTTTGGACGAGGCGATCGAGGTCCACAACAGCGTTCCGCAAGGGCTCAGCTCCGCGATCTTCACCCTCAACATGCGCCATGCCGAACGGTTCCTGTCGGCCGCCGGCAGCGATTGCGGCATCGCCAACGTCAACATCGGCACCTCGGGGGCGGAAATCGGCGGGGCCTTTGGTGGCGAGAAAGAGACCGGAGGCGGCCGCGAAGCCGGCTCGGACTCGTGGAAGATCTACATGCGACGTCAGACCTGCACCCTCAATTGGGGCGAAGAGCTGCCCCTGGCGCAAGGTGTGGAGTTTGAGGTCTAGCTA
>QIHU01000187.1 GCA_003231035.1 Acidobacteriota bacterium | reverse complement strand
CCTCCCATCCCGAGGTACCGGTGTGGCCGATGAAGGCTGAGATCGAAGAGACTGGCCTCCTCGAGTCCTGCCTGGGCCACCAACCCTGGCCTCAACTCCACTCCGCCTTCCTCTGCCCAGCCATCCCTTTTATCTTCGAGCTAGCAACTCCCAGGATCAAAGTGCTAAAGGCCCCGACCGCTCCGATGACGGCCACCGACCCGGCGATGCTGCACGGGCGTCGGCGCGATGGCAGGGCGGCGGCCTAGCCCTGGTTTTTCCCAGTGTCGGAACTCTCTCGAAGGCGCAGCACTTCTTCGAGGATCGGGAGAACCGCTAAGTCCTTGGGGCGATTTGCCTGCCTCTTGGAGAGGATGACCGCCGGTAGATCGAGCACTCGAAAGCTCGCCGAGCCGACCTTCATCAGAACACTCTTCTCAGCAAGGTCTTCAAATGTTGCCCCATCGCCGATGCTGAAGAGGAGGTCGAGCGGTCGCAGCCTGGTTTCCAGCAGATGAACTCTCATCGTCTTGAGCTTGGTGGAATCCGGGAGAATTCGACGACCGGCTGGGTCACGGTAGATCGCTTCTAGGTCTCTGAGCGCTTCCGCGAGGCGCGATACATTTTCGTCGCCCCGGTGGTACACCACATCGAGGTCGAAAGTGCTGATCGATGCGCCGTGCAGGGTGGCCGCGACTCCGCCTACGACGATGAACTCGACCTCGTACCGCGTCAGGAGCTCAATCAGACCCTGGAAGCCGCCGCTAGCTGGGGCGTTCATCCGTGGACTTCCGAGTGGACTCGACAAAGGTCACGAAGTCATCGAGCGTGGCCAACCGCTCTTCGGGAGTCATCGCGAGCATCATGCGAATCAGTCCCAGGTCCACGCCACTGCTGCTTTCCTGAGACTGGCGTGGTTTCACGCCATGGGTCGTTGAGGGAACTACGGAGGAGGCCTTGTTCTTGGGCAGAGCCATGGGCAGCTTCGTACTAGTCGCGCAGCTCTTCGACGTCTTCGAGGAACTCTTCCAACCAATCGAGTCGTTCGAGTGGGGTCTTGGCCAGCAGGGCGCGAATTTGGGCCGCGTCTACGCCGCTGGCGCTTTCTTCGACGACAACCGGGCGGTTCGGGTCGGTGAGGATCTCGCTGAGGCTGGCGGGCTTAGGAAGTGAGGTCGGAAGGCTCATGGCCCTGAAATCCTAGCAGAGGTTGGCCGGTTAGGCTGCTCACCCGCCCGCCACCGCGCGCATCAACTGGCCGCAGAGCCAGGCGCCGTAAGTGCCCAGGACGTAGCCGAGAACGGCGAGTAAGACGCCGACGGGGGCCAGGCTGGGGTGGAAGGCGGCGGCGACAATGGGGGCCGAGGCGGCGCCGCCGACGTTGGCTTGGCTGCCGACGGCGACGAAGAAGAGTGGCGCTTTGATCAATTTGGCGACGAGGATCAGCAAGCCGGCGTGGAAGGCCATCCATACCAGGCCGACGACGAAGATGCCGGGACTCTCGAAGATCGCCCTCAAGTCCATCTTCATGCCGATGGTGGCGACCAGCACGTAGATCATCACCGAGCCGAGTCGTGAGGCGCCGACCCCCTCGAGCTTGCGCGCCTTGGTGAAGGAGAGGATCACGCCGAAGGTGGTGGCGCAGATGATGAGCCAGAAGAACTTACTGGTCAGACTGAACTTCGCCGCCCAGGCGAAGTTGGCGCCCATCCATGGGGCGATGCCGTTGGCCAGCCAGTGCGACAGGGCGGTGGCCCCGAATCCCACGGCGAGGATGACCATGGTGTTGTCGAGCTTAGGCATCTTGGCGATCGAGGCTTGGTAGGCGGCGACCCTTTCTCGCAGGCTGGTGATGGAGCTGCTGTCGGCGCCGGTCTTGGCGTCGATAGCCTTGTCGCGCCCGGCCGCCCACAGCAGGACCGCCATCCACACATTGGCGACGATGACATCCACCGCCACCATGGCGGAGAAGACCTTGTCGCCCACATCGAAGACCTCTTTCATCGCCGCCTGGTTAGCGCCGCCGCCGATCCAGCTACCCGCCACCGTGGTCAGCCCGCGCCAGACGGCGTCGGTGCCCTCGCCGCCGACCGTCTCTGGGGAAACCAGACCGACCAGGAAGATCGCCAGCGGCCCTCCAAGGACAATGCCGACCGTGCCGGTCAAGAACATGATGATCGCCTTGCTACCGAGCTTGCCGATACCCGGCAGGTCGACCGAGAGGGTCAGCAGCAACAGGCTAGTCGGGAGCAGAAAGCGCGAGGCGACGTAATAGAGCTGCGACTGGTCGGGGTCGATGATCCCGAAGGTGGTGAGGAGCGAAGGCAGGAAGTAGCACAGCAGTAGCGCGGGAACGAACGAGTAGAACTTCTTCCAAAAAGGGGTGTCCCGGCTGGAGGTCCAGAAGACCAGGCCGAGTATCGCCATGAGAATGCCTAGGACAATGGCGTCGCTGGTGATCCACGCTTCGTTCATCGAACTCTCCTTGATCGACCCCTGATCTACCGAAGGGAAGGCTGATTCGCACAAGCCGCGAAGCTGGTACTCAGCGTTGCTGGTGGTTGAAACGGTCGCGAGTATAGCAGCGCTCCGGGCGCTGGTCTGGCAGCGGAATGGGGGGCGATGCGCCCATCCCGCTGTGTTACCATCGCCCTCGATGACGAGTGATCTATCAGCCTACCGAAGTGCTCCCAGCCTAGCTCACCTTCATCCACGGGACCGTTCCCCGCAACGCATCGCGGTGCTGCCGGGGGATGGAATCGGTAAGGATGTGACCGCCGAGGCGGTGAAAGTGCTCGCGGCCTGTGCCGAGCGATTCGACCTGCCGCTGGAGCTGGTGCATCTCGACTGGGACGCCGATCGCTACTTGACGAGCGGCGAAACCTTGCCCGAGGGCGCCTTGGACGACTTCCGTGACTATTTCTCGGCCATCTTCATCGGTGCCTACGGCGATCCCCGGGTGCCCGACATGAAGCACGCGGCGGATATTTTGCTGGGGATTCGCTTCGGTCTCGATCTCTACATCAACTTCCGGCCGATCAAGCTCCATGACGCCCACCTCTGTCCGCTCAAGGGCAAAGGGGCGAAGGACGTAGACTTCGTGGTTTTCCGCGAAAACACCGAGGGTGCCTACGTCGGCGTGGGCGGTATCTTCAAGAAGGGCACCGCCGACGAAGTGGCGCTCCAGGAAGAGATCCACACCCGCAAGGGCGTGGAGCGCATCATCCGCGCCGCCTTCGAATATGCCGTGGAGAACGGTCGCGCCAACGTGTGCATGGCGGACAAGTCCAACATCATGCAATACGGCCACGATCTGTGGACGCGCTGCTTCGCCGAAGTTGCCGAGGAGTTTCCGGCGATCGAGACCCAGCACTACTTTGTGGACGCTCTGGCCATGCAGTTGATTCGGGCTCCAGAGCGCTTCGATGTGATCGTCACTAACAACATGTTCGGCGACATCATCACCGACCTGAGTGCCGCTCTTCAGGGTGGGCTTGGAGTGGCTACCTCGGCCAACATTCACCCCGGCCGGACCTCGATGTTCGAGCCGGTCCACGGCTCGGCCCCCAAGTACGCCGGCACCGGCCGCGCCAACCCCGTGGCGGCGATCCTTTCCGCCAGCCTGATGCTCGATTTCCTCGGTCACAAGCAGGCTGCCGAGCACGTTGAGGAGGCGGTGCGCGCGACCCTGCGCGAAGGGCAGAGCACCCCGGACTTGGGCGGGAAGTTGACCACCGAGCAGGTCGGCGACCTCCTGGCACAAGGGATTCTCGGTGCTGTGGCAGTTGGCTAGGCAGTGCAGGGTGAAAGTCGCCCGTCGGCGAGAACGAGGGATCTACTCGGTACCGTTGACTTCAGTCGCCTGGAACTTGGTGAGTTCGGTCGGCCTGCTGTAACAAAATAGTCATCGGCAGCGCCTCTGCTGAAGAGTTCCGGGCGAAGTCCACTCGACCAGCCGAACGAGAACTACACGGACAAGCTCTTGCCAGATCCAAGTATTCCTTCGATAGTTGTACGATTTTTGTCCCGTCCGTTGGGACGGTGTACACTTAGAGGGCTAGAGACACATCACAAGCAGCTCTGTCGATCACTAGGAGATCATCGCGGCACCCGCCGCGGTGAGGTGATGAAGCAAAGCTGGCTGCCACGGAGGAGAAGCCGTTGGTAAACGCACCGATAGATACCTGACACACAGTTCCATTTTTCTGGGGCTGCTGCCGCATGCTAGGAATGTGGTAGTGGCATTGGTATTTCTATGTTGACGTGATTCGGAAACCGTTACTGGAGGTCGATATGAAGAGAGAACAGCGTACTTACCGCGGCATTTCCTTCCTTGCCATGGTGTTGTTGGCCCTGACCCTGGCGGTCGGAGTCAGTGCCGAAGAAGTGGATAAAAACGACGGCGGCATCATGGAGCCGGTGACCTCTGCCTTGCAAGGTAAGGTGATTCGCGTCCCCAATACCGATCAATCGGTGGATGGGGTGCAGCAGTCGTCATTGCGGTCCAGCTCGGTTGAGGATGCCCTTGCGACAACGAGTCTGCTCGGCCATCCAATTACGCGAGTGGAGAGCCCCAATCTCGATATGAGGATTGCTCTCGAAGAAATGCTGAGGCACGCCAAGGCCGGAAACGGCGTCCAGATGCGTGCCCAAGCGCAAGAGTTGATCGACATTCTCCTTGGAACCACCGAGGGTCGGATCTACGACGGCTTCTCAATGCTCAACTTCAACCGCTGGAAAGATTCGCGAATTACCGCGGCGCACTATCCCCCGGATTCGGTGCCCGGCGAATACAAGATGAAGGTGGTTACAGATACCGGTGAAACCTTCGTCAGCCCCTTTGACGGTGAGACCCGCAAGATCTGGGAAGCGAACGTCAGCATGCTCTATTACGACGGGCAGATCGACTCAGATACCTTCCTGCTGCGCTTCCCGTTCGCGGCTCATAAGGACGATACCGTCCGCATCCACTACCGGATCTACTCGCTGGTGCGTGAGGATTTCTCGCCGACCCTCGTAATGCTGGATCGGCGAGAGGCTCTCAACACGGTGCAATTCCCGTTCAAGGGCTTCGACGCGGTCTGGGAAGCTTTCGAGAAGGGTGACGTGCTCAGCGCAACGGTCGACTATCCACCGATTCAGATGGTGCGTGGTGTCTACACCTGGGGCTGGCGAGTGCATCCGCCGCGAATCCAGTTCATGCAGCCACTCTACGAGACCTTCAACAAGCAGACCCAGCAAGTAGAGCTCAATTCGGGCTCGAAGAGCTTCGCTTTCCGCAACAGGGAAAGCCTCACCTTGGACGCGATCGGTGGCGCGGCGCCAGAGATGAAGATGTATGAGACCGCGATGGCGGCTCTCAACGGTGCTACCACGAAGCAAATCGAGAACTGGCTGAGCCTGCGAGGCAGGGGGCCGCGAGGCACCCTCTACGAGTGGGCGGACCTAGCTTTGGAGCAGCGACAGCTACCGCCGGAGGCCTGGGACGTCGTGATGGCCGAGCAGGGACTGGAAAGAGGTTCCTTCGGCGACTTCGACATGATCAGCGTCTTTCTGAACAATGAGATGTACGGCGAAGGCCCCAAGGCGAACGAGGTCGTAGGGTGGGATCAGGGCGATACTTTCAAAATCATGCTGATCAACCTCGATGATCACACTCACTATTTCCGCAACGTCGACTTCGGTACTCGGCTGAACGATGACATCGAGAGGTGCTGCGGAGGCGGCAGGACTAGCTTTGAGATCATGAACTTCAAAGGTACCTACGGCATCCCGAAGGTTGGCGAGATGCAGTGGCGAGCCGGTTGGGGTTTTCGCCCACATCACAACGTGATCCAGCAGCCCGAGCTGTTCTCACGGGGCTCGGATCGCGCGATGATCAAGCCCTACACCGGTGGCTTTGGCAAAACCTACTTTGGGTACCAGTGGTCGGAAAAGGCTCGCCAGGGCGATTTCCGGTTCAGCCCGCCACCCTTCATCGTTTCTGATGACCCTCCTCCCTTCCCGCTGCGAGATGCGGACGGCGAGCCTGGCCTGGTACTCGGTCAGTTCACCGAAGGTATGGGCATTGCGCAGATGTGCCCGGACGATCCTCCGGGGTTCTGCACCGCCGATTTCGGTCCGTTCAACCCGAATGGGGTGCTCAACTGGCCTGGTCCGGGAGATCCGACCGTCCCCAAGACAGAGTTGCGTTTCCCGCCGTTCCTGCGCAACCCGGCACAGGGTCAGTTCGGTGCCGGCGACATTATTCCGCCGACCGGCGCTTGGGAGCCGTTCCTGTTCTTCAACCCGCACACGGGCTCGCTGTACATCGATGAGAATGACAAGAGCAAGGGTTTCTGGGTCGATTTGACCTACCAGCACGGCAGGCCGGTCTTCGCCAACGATTCGATCGTGGCTAGTGTTGAATTGCCGCGTGCTTCGGGGCAGGTTTTCTACCAGTTTGACGATTTGTTCCACGACAACAGCATCTTCTCCCCTCATCCTCTTTTCGAGGGTCAAGACGAGAAGGATCGGATGCGACACATGCGGGCGCGGATGAGTGGCGACAATCTGGTGGTCAACGGTCGTTTGACCATGTTGACCACTGGCAAGCCGGCCGCCTGGGTGACCTTGCATGCCGGTGACAAGGTCGATGGCGCTTGCGCTGGAGACGCTATGGCACGGATGGAAGTCAAAGAGGCGAACGGTCGCTTCCTGGTTTCGGTCGCGGACAGCGGAGTCTCCAAGGGAGATCTGGTGTGTGTCCAGTCGACGGTGGACGCGGCCCGTATCGCCAGAGTCCGCTAGAAGAGCGGTAGCGATCCAGACGATCGTCCCAGGGTGGCCTCCTAGAGGCCACCCCTAGGGGATTCCTATATCTGATGCTTTTGAAATCACACAGACAGATGATTCCGGTTTGACCGGAGAGGAGAATGGGGAAATGAACAACCGCTCGAGTGCAATCGAGGCCCAATCGCCCGCCCCACGGCGCGGACGGTGGCTTCAGTACTTCGCCCTGGCTTTGGGATTGCCGTTGGCAGTCGTTGGCTGGGAGTATTTTCTCAACACCCTGCTCAACCCCGAGGTTGACTGGATCCTCGGCGGCGTGGCTATCCATATGGCGCTCGACCTAGCCATCGTCGTGCCGCTGATCGCCCTCGTTCTAGGGCTCGGTCTGCCGTTGGTTCGCCGGCTCGGTCTCAAGCGCGACAACGGCGCTGGCCTGCTCGGCATCGCTGGCGTTATGGCCCTGCTTTTCGCCACGGTGATCCTGCCTTGGAACTCGGTGCGCGACATTGCGCACAACTGGATGGGTACCACCTACGGCATCTCGCTGGCCGAGGTACAGACCACGGTGGTGCGCTCCGATTTGACGATTCGCGAAGCGACTCAGCTATGTTCGCTGGGCTCGGTGCGTAACCCGAGTTTGGCGCGCGACGGCTACCAGAACTTCGGCGTCACCGCCATCGCGAGGCTCAGCGCTGGTTTTAACGACACCCTAATACAGCTGGCTGCCTTCCTGCCTTTACTGCTTTTGGGCCTGTTGCTGGCTAGCCGAAAGCGGCTGAGGAACGCCTCCTGGGCGCCGGCTCAAGCGCTGGCTTCTTGGACTTTGCGACCCATCCGTTTGGCGGCGGTGGCGGCAATCGGGTTGATCGCCCTCTTCTGCTTCGGCGGCGTTCCTGGTGAGCCAGGCCATGTCGGTACCGCGGACGCGCAGACCGGTATCGCGTTCAACGCCTGCACCGACGGCGGCGAAGTCAAACAGTACGACGTTTCCGCGATCAACCTGACCATGACCCTCAACCGCTGGGGCGATCACGTCAATGGTGCCTACATGTACGTCCTGGACGCCAACTTGCCGGCGCTACGCCAGTTCGAGGACGACCTGGCGGCGGACCGCGCCATGCCCGAGTCTCTAGACGTGACTCGCGTCTCCTACGGCTTGCGCAAGGATCTGATTCAGCCGATCGTCCTGCGCGCCAACCTCGGTGACTGCCTGCGGGTCAACCTCACCAACCGTTTGGACACGGACGAGCCCGTCTCGATGCATCTGCTCGGTCTCTCCCACACGGCGATGAACGCGGGAGGCGCGGTGGGCAACAACCCGGACAGCTACTCCTACCCGGGCCAGACGGTGACCTATGAGATTCCCATCCCGCGCGATCCCAACGCCGAGCGCGCTTACTACTTCCACAGCCACGGCGCCGGACGCCAGCAGCAGAACATGGGCCTCTTCGGTGCCATCGTCGCCGAGCCGGCGGGAGCCACCTATCTCGACGTCGAGACCGGTGAGCCCTTGGATACGGTGACTGGCAGCAACTGGGAAGCGATCATCGTCGATCCCAACGCGGGCAACCGACCGGATGGCAAGAACTTCCGGGAATTCGTCCTCTTCTACCATGAGATCGGGGATGAAGGTTTCACCGACATCCGCGACCAGGACAACAAGAAGATTCCCCTGGTCGACGAAGTGGCCGGGGTTTACCGGCCCGCGGCTCGGGCGCTCAACTATCGCAGTGAGCCCTTCCGCCGACGGCTTGAACTCGACAAGAAGATCAACAATGACAAGACCAAGCACGGCAAGTCGCAGGGCTATGGATCCTACATGTTCGGCGATCCCGCGACGCCGACGCCGCGCTCCTACGTCGGCGAGGGTGTCAAGACACGACTGGTGCACGGTGGTAGCGAAGTCTTCCACGTTCACCACTTGCACGGTGGTGGCGACCGCTGGCGTCGTAACCCGAATGCCGATCCGAACAACGACTTCTGGAAAGGTCTCACCAAAATTCCCGACCCGAACCTGACCTCGATCCACCTCGACTCGCAGTCGATTGGACCGGGCACCAGCTACAACCTCGAGCACGAGTGTGGCGCGGGTGGCTGCCAGCAAGGCGTCGGCGATTTCCTCTTCCACTGCCACATCGGCCATCACTACCTCGCTGGAATGTGGTCCTTCTGGCGGGTCTACGGCACTGAACAAACCGAGGAGACCAACCTGGCGGGCTACCCGCTGGCGGTGGTCCCGGCGCTGTTCCAGAACCCCAGCAACGCGCTGATCCCGCCAGCTCCACCCGAGGCCGGTGTCTCAGCCTCGGAGCTCCTCGGTCTGAGCGTTGACGGTAAGGTATTGGTCGCCGACGCCGAGTTGACCGATCCGTCCACCCAGATGGGCCTCTTGGCTTGGATCGAGCAGATGTTGCCGCCGCCTGGCGCACCGCTCGACAACGGCGACGCGACCGTTTGGGACTGGACGACGACCGGCGCTGGCGCCACTCTCAAGGTGCTGGGCGAGCCGGAGTCCGATTTTCTGTTCTCGGGATACATCGCCGAGACTCCTGGCGTCAGACCGGAGGTCTTGTTCAACCCCAAGAACGGTCGATACACCTACCCTCTCTTTAGGCCGCACGCCGGCTCCAGGCCGCCCTTCACGGCTCGCCACAGTGGTGCACCCTGGCTGGGCGAGGAGATGAAGGAAGGGCGGTTGGATGGCCTCTGCGCCCGCAACGGCGTCGCCGCTTCGGTCAATGTGGGCAACCCGGTGGATCGGTTCTACCCGGTCAGCGCCATTACACTGCCCATTCAGGTGACCGCCGACAGAGCGGATCCAGACGGCATGATCTTCGTCTTGAACGAAGATGAGCAGGCCATCCGCGCCGGGAGCAAAGAAGCTCAGCCGCTGACCATCCGCTCGAACGTGGGTGATTGCGTCGAGCTGATCTTGACCAACCGGATTCCCGACGGTCCGCTCAACAGCGACTTCTCCAAGGTCAACATACACACTCACTTCGTGCAGTTCGACACCCAGGCTTCTGACGGTGTGATCACCGGAATGTCGTACGAACAGTCGATGCGCCCGATCGAGAGCGAAGGGCGCACCCTGACGGCTTCGGCCTCGGCGGGTTCGACGGTCCTCTCGGTGAACCACACCAACCGGTTGCGCGAAGGCATCTGGTTGGGGATCGGTTTGGGCGAAGGTACTTGCGGCACCACCGCCGCTGGCCAACCGAAGCCCTGCACCGAGGTGCGGAAGATCACCGGGTTGACCGCCAACTCGATTACCCTGGATCGACCGCTGGACAACAACCATTCGGCATCCGAAGCGGTCGGAGTCGAGTTTGTGCGCTACAAGTGGTACTCGGATGTCGACTTCGGCACCGTCTTCTTCCACCAGCATGTCGAGTTCAAGGACTGGGATCACGGCTTGTTCGGTACCCACATCGTGGAACCGAAAGGCTCGACCTACCACGACCCGACCACCGGCTCGCCGATTCGCTCGGGCGCTTTGGCCGACATTCACGTCGACCCGACCGCCGGTGGCAACCCGGTAGCCCACAACGTGGACGGCTCCTTCCGCGAGTTTGTCCTCTACCTCCACAACAACAGCCCGGTGGAACGGCCGTTCACCCTGGGCGGCGGTACGATCAACCTCCGCGCCGAGCCTTGGCGTCTACGCGAAGGCAAAGCGGAACACCGCTTCTCGTCGGTGACCCACGGCGATCCGCACACGCCGATGCCGCGAGCTTACGTTGGCGATCCCGTGGTCATTCGAGGCATGGGGCTGGTCGAGCGGGTCGGTGGAGTTCGCTTCACCGGACACCGTTTCCAGAGTGAGCGAAACACCGCGGAGAGCGACACGCGCGACGCCGGCTTCATCGGCATCTCCGAGCGCTTCGACTGGTCGCTCGAAGGTGGCGCGGGGGGTCCAGGTGGCTTCCCGGGTGACTTCCTCTACTACAGCACCTTGGGTCGTGACTTCGAGTCGGGCGCCTGGGGACTGTTGCGAGTCCATGACACCCAGCAGAGTTCGCTCCAGCCCTTGCCGGGTCTTGGTGCGCCGCCGGGAGGCGCTGGCTTCCCGCAGCTCACTCGCACGGGTGAGGCTCCGCCAAGGTCCACGGGCGGTATCGGCCAGGCTTGTCCGGCCGACGCTCCGGTTCGCTTCTATCGGGTGGTCGCTCGCAACCAAGAGATCATCTACAACGACCGCGCGGCACCGGATGTCACCGGCGTGGCGTATCACTTAGCGGGTCAACCGAGCCGCAGGACCCGTCTGCCTTTGGTGCTGCGCGCCAACGCAGGCGACTGTCTGCGGATCGGTCTTCGTAACCAGCGCACGGATCACAACGCCTCGTTGTCGATCGGTGAACTTCTATTCGATCCTCAGACTTCCTACGGTGGCGCGATTGGCTACAACTTCGACTCGACCGTGCCGCCAGGCACTGGCCGGATCTTTGAGTACTACGCCGATCGTGAGCTGGGTATCGTGATCGGCCTCAACCTGGCGGATATCGATTCGGTCGAAAAGGGTGCCTTCGCGGGCATCGTGATCGAGCCGGAAGGCTCCGAGTACCGGCGGCCGGGCTCGCTGGCACCGCTACCCGGTGGCGGCACCGGGATCCAGGCCGATATCGTCACCGACGGGGTGGTCACTCGGGAATTCATCGCTCTGTTCAACGATCAGGATCGTCGAATTGGGCAGAACACCATGCCGTACCCTGAGGATGTTGAGAACTTCAACGGCATCAGCTACAGCTTCGAGCCGTTGCGACTGCGCAACCTGAGCGGTAACCGGGCCGACGTCTTCAAGTCGAGCTTGCATGGCGATCCGCGCCATGTGGTGACTGTGCCGGCGGGTACACCGATGGTCTATCGGGTCTCTCAGCCCTGGGGCAACCAGGTGCATCTACCGACCCTGGAAGGCCACCGCTATCTCCTCGAACCGAACATGGCCGGCTCCGAGCAGGTGTTCAACGACGTGCTGGTGCCGGGAATGAGCCTCAACCTGCACTTCGTCGGCGGTGCCGGTGGCGACATCCAAGCACCAGGCGATTACCTCTTCCTCGACCGGCGCCAGCCGTTCCTCGAGGGTGGTATGTGGAACATGCTGCGGGTGACCGAGGATGGCAAGTCGGCTGGCGGCGACGCGGTCAAACTGCTCGAAATGGCGTCGACGACGCTGAAGTCGGGCCGCGGCAGCGTGCTGTCGATCGACGGCCTCAACACGCCACGGCCAGCTGGCGATACCGCCCCTTGGGTCGATGTCTACGCTGGCGGTTCCACCGATAACCGCTGCCGAGGTCAGTACCTCGGCCGGGCATCGGTCGACATCGGTAGCGGTGTCTGGCGCTTCGAACAGGAAGTGGCCACCCTGCCTAGCGAGGTCTGCGTGCTGTCCGCGGGTGGCGGTGTGACCACCCGCGCCGTCGGTCCGTAGCCTGCCTACCGATTGGGGCTCGGGTGCTTCGGTGCCCGGGCCCTTTTTCTATGTCTTCCTAGTTCTGGGGTCGGTTAAACTCTGCCTTTCCCGGCCTGAGGGTCTGCTCGATCCACGGGCCCAAGTGGCACGAGTTGAAACGTAGTAGAGGAGTGCAACGGTGATGAAGAGGCAAGCTACCCAACGCCAGCGGTTTGCGTGGGTCGTCCTCGCCGGCCTGGCGGCCGGGATGTTGAGTCTGTCGGCCGTGGCGATGGCGGCGGAACCGCAGCGGACAGGTTGGCACGGCGAGACGATGCCCGCGGGTCTGGTGCGAGCCGAGGCCGAAGGCGACTACTTGTGGAAAAAGGACCGGTCGGTGATGGTCTTCGTCCCCGCCGGCAAGTTTCAGTTGGGCAGCGATTTCGGTCCCGCCGATGAGAAGCCGGTGCGCCAGATTTGGCTCGATGGCTACTACATCGACAAGTACGAAGCCTCCTGGCGGCAATGGAAGCTTTCCGGCCTGCCCTATAGCAAAGCCACCAATTCGCGGTATCCGATGCCGGAAGCGCCGAGCTGGGGGATTCTGGACAACCATCCGGTGGTCGAGGTCAACTGGCAGGACGCGGTGGATTACGCCGCCTGGGTTGGCAAACGGTTGCCCAGTGAAGCGCAGTGGGAAAAGGCGGCTCGGGGAACCGACGGCAGACTGTACCCGTGGGGTAACGAGCCGGTGAGCGAGGAGCGAGCCATCTGGCGAGGCCACCCGATCGCTAAGGAGTCGACGGCGCCGGTCGACTGCTGCGCCGCCGGAGCTTCGCCCTACGGCGCCTTCAACATGACCGGTAACGTCTACGAGTGGTGCCAAGACGTCTATGACAGCCAGTGGTACGCCAAGGCACCAGAGCGCAATCCACTCAATGCAGGCCCCGGAGACTACCGGGTGTTGCGCGGCGG
>QIHU01000796.1 GCA_003231035.1 Acidobacteriota bacterium | reverse complement strand
TGTCGCACGAGAGCCTGATCCGGGTCTGGCATCGCTTGGTCGGCTGGGTGGACGAGGAGAAACGTTCCTCCGAGTACTACCTCCGGGTCGCTACCGAGGCGGGCCGGCAGGGTGCGGGAGAGGCCGGCCTTTGGCAGGATCCGCAGCTTGCCCTGCACCTGCGCTGGCGGCAACGAGCCGTGCCGACGGCAGCTTGGGCCGAGCGTTATTCTTCAGACTTCGAGCCGGCGATGCGCTTCCTGGACGACAGCAGTAAGGCGTTCGAGGCGAGCCGGCGCCGCCAGCGATGGATCCTGTACGCGCTCGGTTCTGTCGCTGCCCTGGTAGTGATCCTGGTGGGAGTTCTGCTCTGGTATCGCAACGTTGAGCAGAGTGATCGCATCGTCCAGCAGAACCGTTTCAAGGCCCGCTTGGAAGGTCTCGCCACGCAGGCGAACGACACGATCCAATCGCTGGAGGAGGACCGTGAGGTTCAGGCACTAGAGACGGCGGACCTGCTGAAAGAGGTGGATCGCCTCCACGGGGCGGTCGAAGCGGCGGCGTCCGGCCCACCACAGGGTGCGCCGGGAACCACCACCGCCCACCAGGAGTTACAGGACCTCCAGCGCGAGTTGAAAAATTTCGACGCCTACGTCAGCAAGAGCGATACGAAATTCACCGAGCAGAAGCTGAAGACCGACAGTCGAATCGAGTCTTACAACCGGGAGCGCGCCGCGGTGTGGCGGCCGAGCGCCGAAGAGGTGAAGTGGTTGCAGGGGCGCCTCAACGAGGTCGCCGGCACCGCTCTAGAGGTGAACGGAGTGCTGGGTAAGGACACTAGCCGCGCCCTCATGGCCCTGCAGGCGAGCCACGATCTGTCGCCCGACGGCATCCTTGGCCCGGCCACTCGCGCGCTGCTCGAAAAACTGCCCGAGCGGCCTCAAACGCAAGAGCCGCCGGCCGAGAAGGTGCCGCAAGCCGTCATCACCCTAGTAGCCAGTCAACTGGACGTAGCGCCAGACGAACTCGACATGACCCTCTCTCTCGACGAGATCGGACTCGACCGCAAGAGGCGAGCCGCCATCGCCGGAAGTGTCGAGCACCGGTTCGGCGTGACGATACCCGACGAAGCTCTCGGGCGACTCCGCTCTCTCGGCGACCTGGTCGCCTTCGTTGAGGATCCCGAGGGCTGGCAACCTAGCTCCGAGTCGACGCAGGTTCCTCCGCCAACCGCTACCGCGGCCCAGCAGCGCTGCCGTGAAGTCGAGGTACGCGAGATGCGATCGGCGGCGATTCCCGAGTGGGGGGTACTGCTCTCGGCGGGCGAGATCGAGGATCTCTATGTCGAGGATCTGGAGGTGCGGCTGGGCATGGAACTCGGCCGGATGACTGCGAGCGCTGACTTCCAGCGGCTGGTCATCGGTGCCGATAGGTACCGGCTCCGGTTGGTCGATGCGATCGACCGTGGGTTGGGAAAACCGGACACCGCGGAGTTCGAGATCTGCTTGGTGCGGGACGATTGCTCGCGCGTCAAGGTGAACGAAGACCGCTCGGTGGTGTTGAAGGAGTGGCAGTTGCAGATCGCGGTGGGCGAAGTGGAGAAGAAACGAGCCGAGGGTGTCGAAATCGCCGATCTGGCCGTGTGGCGCGGGGAACGCTTGGCGGAGGGCGAGCGTCGCGAATTCCGCCTGCGCGGCCGGCGGTACTCGATCACCCTGGACCATGGCCACGACATCGGCTCGGGCGGTCCCGCCGTCCGGAAACGCAGCTACCGGCGGGACTTCGCCTCGCTGAAGTTCTGTCGGCTCGATGGTTGATGGCCCTCCTCCCGGCGGCGGCGTACCACTGCTACAATCCAGCCGCCATGAGTGACCTCGAAATCCAGCAGCGCATCGGAAGTCTCAGCCGCCAACTCCTCGACCTTCGGAGGTATCTTTGAAGAGGCGGGTGTTGAACAGGAGCTGTCTGAGATCGATCGAGAGATGGAGGTTCCGGGTTTTTGGGAGAACCAGGGGGCCAATACCGAGCTCTTGCGGCGTCGGCGCTCTTTGGAGCGGCAGGTCGGGACCCTGAAGCGGCTGCGAGCGGATGGCGAAGAGTTGGAGATCTGGCTGGAGCTGCTGTCGGAAGGGGAGGCGGACGAAGAGCTGGGCCGCTTTCTCGATCGGCTGGAGCCGGAGTTGGCGGGGCTGGAGCTGAGCCTCAAGCTCTCCGGGCCGGATGACGACAAGGATGCGATCCTCGCCCTCCATCCCGGAGCGGGCGGTACCGAGTCGCAAGACTGGGCCGACATGCTGTTGCGGATGTACCTGCGCTGGGGCGAGAAAGAGGGGTACACGGTGGAGATCTTCGAACGCCAAGACGGCGACGAGGCGGGGATCAAGAGCGTGACTTTCGCCTTGCGCGGTGAGAATGCTTACGGCTACCTCAAGGGTGAGAACGGCGTCCATCGGTTAGTGCGCATCAGCCCGTACGACGCGGCCAGCCGGCGCCACACCTCATTTGCTTCGGTCGATGTCTACCCCGATGTGGACGACACGATCGAAATCGAGATCGACGACAAAGACTTGCGCATCGACACCTTCCGCGCTTCGGGAGCGGGCGGCCAGCACGTCAACAAGACCGAATCGGCGGTGCGCATTACCCATCTGCCGACCAACATCGTCGTTACCTGCCAGAACGAGCGCAGTCAGATCAAGAACCGGTCGACGGCGATGAAGCTCTTGCGCGGCCGGCTCTACGACCGTGAGGTCAAGAAGCGAGAAGCGGAGCAGGCGGAACGCGAAGGCAACAAGATGGAAATCGGTTGGGGTAGCCAGATTCGCAGTTACGTCTTGCACCCCTACCGGATGGTCAAGGACCACCGCACGGGCACCGAGGTGGGCGATGCCGACAAGGTGTTGGACGGCGCCATCGATCCCTTTCTCGAAGCCTTTCTGCGCGGCCAAATGGCGGCGGAGACCGAGGCCGCCGGCTGATCGACCTGGCGATGAGCCGCGCACCCATGCCGATAGCCCTCGACTTCGTCTCACCGCTGCCGCCGGTTCGCTCCGGGATCGCGGACTACAGCGCCGACCTTCTGCCGCACCTGGCCGAGGTGGCCGCGGTGCGGGTGTTGCGTTTGCCTGAGCAGCCGGTTAGCGCCGAGTTGGAGCGGCGTTGGCGACCGCGACCGCTGAGCGAAGCGGGCGAGGGCGGCCGCTTGCCGCTCTATCAGATGGGCAACAACCCGTATCACGAGGCGGTGGCGGAGTTGGCGATGGAGCGGCCAGGGATCTTGACCCTGCACGATCTGGTTCTCCACCACCTGCTGCACGGGATGACCCTGGGACGGCGCGACTTCGCCGGCTATCGCGACCGTCTGGCGGCCGATCATGGATGGATCGGCGAGGCGGCGAGCCATCCGCGCCACTGGGGAATCGAGGACCAGGCTTCGGTCTTCGCGCTGCCGGCCCACCGTAGTCTGTTGCGGCGCCAGCGCGGAGTCTTGGTGCACAGCGCCTGGGCCGCGGGGATGATCGTCGAAGAGGATCCCGAGGTGAGAGTGCGGGCTGTGCCGATGGGGGTGCCGTTGCCGCCGCCGGCCGATCGCGCCGCCGGTATGGCCTTGCGCCAACGCTACAAGATCCCCGAGGCGGCGACTCTGCTCGGTTCGTTCGGCTTCCAGACCCCGATCAAGCGCACCGCCACGGTGGTCCAAGCACTGGCCGATCCTCGGCTGGCGTCGGCTCACTTTATGGTCGCGGGCGAGTCTTCCCCGGCGCTCGATCTTGACCAGATCGCCCACCAGGCGGGGGTGCGCGAGCGGGTTCACCTGCTGGGCTATCTGCCGTTTGACGAGTTGACGTCGGCGATCGCCGCCATCGATGTGGCGCTCAACTTGCGCTACCCCACCGCCGGGGAGACTTCGGCGTCGTTGTTGCGGGTCCTGGCGGTGGGGCGACCCTGCGTGGTCTCGGACCATGCGCAGTTCGCCGAGTTGCCGGACGAGGTGGTGCTCAAAGTGGCGCTCGGCGCGGGCGAGCCGGCCGCGCTGGCGGCGGCGCTAGAGCGGTTGCTGGTCGATCCGAGCCAACTCCAAGCGATGGGCAGGGCGGCACGGGCCCATGTGCGCTCGCACCATGCCCCCGCGGCGGCGGCGCGCGCGGTGGTCGAAGCCTGCGTGGAGTGGGGCCAGCTGGAGCCCTTGGACGGGAGGGGGCAACCGTGGTCCGAGCGCGCCGTGGCGCCGCCAACGAGCTTGGTCTGGCCGTGGTTGCCGGCGCGGATTCGAGTGGCTGGCCATGAGGGTGGGTGGGCCGAGGGTTCTCAGCGCCACTTGACCATCGAGGTCGAGAATTGTGGTCAAGCCCACTGGCTGGCGGCGGCGCGAGGAGCCGGCGGCGTGGCCTTGTCGGTTGAACTGACGAGGGGCGAAGATGGCGCGGCTCGGGAGGTTGTCCTGGCGCCCGCGTGGCTGCCTTTACAGCGCCCGTTGGCGCCGGGGGAGACGGCCCGGTTTCGACTGACCCTGCGGCGACCCAGCGGAGCGGTCCGACTGCGCATCGCGACCCGCGTGTTGGATGCGCCCGAAGCGGAAGGGGCACAATGGGAGGAGGCGGTATGAGGACACGGCAACGACAAGGCAGATGGGTGGCCGCGACGCTGGTCGTCGTTCTTGCCGCCTTGGCCCTGTGGTCATCCCGCGCGCGAGTGCCGACGGTTCGCCTTGCCGATGGGCTGGAAGTGCGCTGTTTGAACGCCTCGGCCTGGCCGACGGTGGGCCCGAATGCCAATGCCTTGCCCTTGACCGTCGCCGCGCACGAAGTGCCTGAAATCGAAGTGGTTAGCCGGCGGCCACTCTCCGCGCTCACCCTGGAGTTCGAGTCGCGCAGCGCGGCCGGGCTCGAGATCGAAGGGGGATCGTTGACCCAGACGATCTTGCGCCCCGATGGTCGGGTTCTCTTCACCATTGCGCTAGAGGACGGCGAAACCCACCGCCGTTGGTGGCTCCTTGCGTCGTCCTTCCGCTATCGTCTCAAATGGGTCATGCCGGATGCCCCCGGCGGTCCCCTGGAGTTGACCCTGAGCGCGGAACCGGAGAACCTCTAGCGATGACCCCACAGCCCAGCAGTTGGATCCAAGAAGTACGTCAACGGCTACTTCATCCACCACCGACGCGCTTGGCGAATGCTGGCGAGGCGAGAAAAGCGGCGGTCCTGGTGCCGCTCTACGTCGATGCTGGGGAGTTGTGGACGATCTTGACCCAGCGCACCGAGCAACTGCCGACCCACAAGGGGCAGTTCGCCTTCCCCGGTGGAGGTCACGAGTTGGGCGAGGACGACTGGGCCGCGGCCCAGCGCGAGACCCAGGAAGAGTTGGGTATCGACCCGAGCCAGTTACTTCGCCTGGGCGACTTGGACGAGATGGGTAGCAATAGCGGCTACCGGATCGTCCCTTGTGTCGGGGCGCTCAGTTTTCCTTTTGAAACCCAGATCAATCGCGACGAGATCGCCGAGATGTTCGCGGTTCCGCTCACCGCCCTGGCCAACCCGCGACTGATCGAGGATCGCGATGTGGTGATCGACGGTCGCGAGCGGCGAATCCGGGTCTACCATGTGGGAAACCGGCGAATCTGGGGGTTGACCGCGAACATCATCCGCAATCTCCTGGTGCGACTAGGGATGGAGATGGTGGAGGAATCGTCGTGACTCGCTGCTCCACAATGAGATCGCGATGAGGTAACCTCGTTGTAGGGGATCGGTTCGTGGTGGTGGAAAGCGCGCGATGGTTCGATGTTTAGGTCCGGGTCTGCACGGACTTTCTGTTAGGGCTCACTAGGGGAGTGTTGCGATGTTTTTTCTTTCTTGTGGTTTCGTGTCCCGTAGCGCTATCACCGCCGCGATCGCCTTGGCCTTGCCCATCTCTCTTGTGTCTGGGCTGGCGGCACAGCCGGATGCACCAGCGGCGATTCCGGGCCAGCTCGAGTCGATCGAGATCAGTCAGAGTGGGAAGTTCACCGATTTGGTGCTGCGCTTGGAGGGGGGGCAGTTGTCGGCTGGTGCGCTGGAGGGGGAAGACGGCCAGCTCGTGATCCAACTCGGCAACTACTTGCCGGGCCCCCAAGTTAAGGATCTCTCGGTCGGCGAGGGGTTGATCTCGAAAATCGAGGTGAGGCCGAGGTATCGAGGCAAGCGGCCGGTGACGGTGGTCGCGGTGACCACTCGCCAGCCGGCGAGTTTCTCGATCGAGCCCGGCGATGGCCAGGTTCGCGTTCGTCTGCAACCGCTCGGCGAGGAGGCTGCGCGGCGGCCAGGGATGAAGGACGACGAAGAGGCGGAGGAAGCGCAGTCATCGTCTCTAATCAAGAAACCAGCCGAGCCAGCGGTTGAGCAGCCCGCGTTGCGAAGGATGGTGCAACAACCGGCTCCCTCGCGCCCAAAGAGCCAGGAACCCAAGCCAGCGGCGAGTCCACGTTACGAGATCGTGGCGCCGGCTCCGTCCCGCCCGACCCCGACCCCGATTTCGACCCCGACTTCGACTTCGACTTCGACTTCGACTTCGACTCCGATCCCGTCGCCAGTCCAACCCACGTTGCCCCAAGCGAGCGAACTGATCAGCATGTCGCGGGCTTGGGCCCAAGCCTGGTCCCGGCGCGATATCGAGGATTACCTCGCTTTCTACGCTAGCAAGTTCCAGCCTGGCAAGCGGCTAACCCGCGAGCAATGGCAAGCCCGTCGCCGCCAGCGCTTGGCGGCGCCCAGCTTCGTCGAAGTCACCATCAGCGAGTTCCAAACCAGCATCCTCAGCGCTGATCGAGCCACCGTGCGTTTTGTGCAGGACTACCGCTCCGATACCCTCAATGATCACGGCTTCAAGACGTTGGAGTTGGTTCGTGAGGGGGGAAGTTGGAAGATTCTGCGGGAGACTTGGTCACCGGGGGGGGGCGGTAGTGGCTGGCGCGCAGTGGCCGGGCTCCTAACTCCTATGCTCGGAGGGGCGTTGATCCATTGACGCTGCCCGCTGGGGGTTCGAGTCGGCCTCTCCCGCGCAGTGGCCGGGCGGCTGCGGGCTCGTTGTGTGCACTACGAGTCGGCTCTCTTCACGCTCCGGCGCAACTCACCCTTCGGGTTCAGACATTCACCTCCGCTTTGTGAAGAGAGCCGATCCGTGCACTCCACTGGTTTGTGCCCGCAGCCTTAGGCCACTGCGCGGGAGAGACCGACTCTTTGGTGGAGTGTTTTTTCGTCCTCGCGCCTCGCTTTGCTCGGCTCTCGGTACCGCTGTCCGGGGTGGGCCACTGAGTCCTCGCCGCTTCGCGTCTCGGGGAGCTTTGTTCGATCGTCCTCGCGCCTGGTGGCTCTCGGTATTTTGTCCGGTACTGAGCACTGAGACCTTGCCGCTTCGCGTCTCGGGGCGGGCAGAGTGTAGAGCGGAGGGCGCGAGCCGCCAGGCGAGCCCGGCCGCTTAGGCCGGACTCGTGTGGGGTGAAAGACGAAAAATGACATTTTTTCGTCTGAGGGGGCCTTCGCGAAAGGCCCCCATAAATAAACGGGAGGGGGCGCGGGGGGCTACAGATTGAACCTAAGTACGGCGCCGAGCGTAAGCGTATCGCTATCAATATCAAAATCGCGCACCGCATCCCAGTTGTCGAAAAGGTAGGTGGCTTGGAGGTCGAGTCCGATGGCGCCTAGGATGGCGAGTTCCCAGCCGAAGCGGGCCATGTAGTAGATGTCGGTGGAGTCGTTGACGAGATCGCTGGAGAAGGTCTTGCCCGCTCCAATTCCGCCGTAGAGGCCGTGGCCGATCAGCACGAAGGCTTGCGGCGCGAAGGCGTTTTCTAGGGCGCCGGAGAAGCTGTCGGGGAAGTACTCTAGGTCGAGTTCGAGGCGGAAGAGTCCGCGTGGCTTGTACTGGTAGGAGAGGAGCCAGGAGTTACCGTCCTCGTCGATTCCGTTGACGTCGCTAACGCTGTCGATGGTGCGAAAGAAGTGCGCGCCCAAGCCCAGTGAGTGTTCGGCGGCGTGGGCGCTGAGGGTGGTCAGCAAGAGGAGTGTGGCGGCGAACAGGAGGGGCGTGGTGAGGGCTCTGCGATGCCGGTGGATGCGGGGGTGGTGGTTCATCGGGGCAAGGCCTCCAGGGTGATTGTTAGTGACTTCCCATCGATGACGAAGCATAACTCACATTAGCCGGCCAACTCGCGCACCATCACCGCTCGCAGGTTGGTGGCGAAGGCTTCGATGTAGTCCACGCGGTCGCCTTCGGTGGTGAGGAAGGGGTCCATCACCGTGCAGCGCAGGACGCTCAGGCCGCCGCTCCCCAGGTAGTCTGCTTCGGTGAAGCCTAGGCGCTCCACGATGGGTAGGGCCGAGGAGCCGTATTCGCCGGTTCTGAGGACGGTCTTGGTGATGAAGAACTCCACTTGCCTCGTGTCGCGACCTTTCTCGCGGCCCACGCTCATCGCTTCGTAGATGCGGGTGGCGAAGTCGTTGGCGGCTTCTAGCTTGTCTAGACTCGAGTGGGTGACCGCGAAGCAGACGATGTTGAGGTCGGGGGTGGGCAATGGGACGACGCGGAAGGGTTCCCAGCTGCCGGCGGACAGTCTTCGGTGCAGGGCCAGAGCGCCGCGTGAGGTTTGGCCGATCAGGCGGCCGTAGCCGCGGGCGTTGAGCGGTAGCACTTTGTGCGACATGGAGACCGCGGCGGCGGCGGCGCCCGGTTTGGAGCCTTCGAAGATGAAGCGGCCGATGTAGCCCCATTCGGAAGCGCCGCGGTGGAAGAGGTAGGGGGCGTCCACCGCGACGAGATCGCGACCGCGGCTGTCGGCGAAGTTGATCGCGCCGGCCGGGTAGGGGATGAAGCCGAGCTTGTGGGGGTCGATGGTGATCGAATCGGTCCCTTCGGTGGCGCACAGGGCTCGGTAGACCCCTTCTTCCGGCCAGATCTCCGGGGCGTAGTCGGCCAGGGCGGCGCCGTAGTCGCGACGGCTGCCATCGCCGTCGCGAGTCACCGAGATGGCATAGCCGCCCCAGGCGGCGTCGGCGTGCAGGTGGAAGGTCATGCCTAACTCTTTGGCGGCCCGAGCTCGGACTTCTAGGATCTGATCGACGCGATCGACCGCGCTCTCTTCGGTGGTGCCGACCACGGTGACGCAGGCGATCACCGGCTGGCGCTCGCGGGCGAGCCGTTGCAAGGTTCGCCACAGCGCCTCGGGATCCATGCGGAAACGGTTGTCGACCGGGACGTGCACCAGCTGCCCGCCGCCGATGCCGAGCGAACGGCAGATTTTCTCCCAGGAGTAGTGCGCGGTGGAGGGCACCAAAACGACGGCCGGCGGTAGGTTGTCGCCGAAGACTTGCCCCAGGCGGCGACCGAATTCTTGATAGCCCAGGTGGGAGACGGAGTGGCGGGAGATGGCGGTTAGTTTCTCTTCGTCAGCGACGGCCTGGCGCAGCGCTTCGGCGGCATCCAAGGCGCAGGTGGGCCCCATGTTGAGGAGCTGCCAGAGGTCGAGATCGAGGAGGTTGGCGCTCTGGTGGTCGGCACACTGCACGGTGAGTTCCGCGAGCCCTAGCTCTTCGGCCGCCCAGCGCAGGGCGACCGGCAGGTACTTGACGGCGCGGGCCACCCACAGCGCCTCGAAGTTGGCCACCGTGCCGCCCGAGGTCAGGTGACCCCACTGCCGCGCGGGGTCGTAGCCGACCATCGTCGCTAGCTGCTCCGCGACCTCCAACTCCATGCGCGAGGTGACCGGCGAAGACTCGGCGGCGACGTTGTTGGGGTTGTAGAGCATGGTGGCGAAATAGCCGATCAGGCTGGCCATGGTCAGGTCTGAACACATGTGACCGATGTAGCGCGGGCTGAAAAAGGGCACTCCGCCCTTGAGTTCCGCCAGCAGCGAGAGCAGCTCTTCGGACAGGACCGAGATCGAGCGCTCGTAGGAGGGGCTGTTCTTCTCGATCTCGTGGACCCGGAAGCCGTCTTCGGGGTGGAAGTTGCGGCGCCAGAAAACGTGGTCGCGAAAGGCCTCTAGCAACAAGCGCTCGAAGACAGCGGCGTTCTCGCCCTTGGGGCCGAGAAAGAGGGAGCGCAGATCGATCTCGTGATCGTCGGCGTCGCGGGATCCGAAGCGGGAGGTGGATTTAGTCTTCATGCGGGGCTCACTCATCAGGGCCGGTAGAGGTCAGGGTCAGGGTCAGGGGTCCAAGCGCGATGGGGTGAGTAAGCTTATCGCCCTTGCGCTGTGGAGCGCTGAACTTCCGGCTGGCATAGGCCCCGGCGATGAATCCGAACCCTGACGCGCCGTCGCTGATCCTGTGCCGTGACTTGCCCGCGGGGCGGCTGGCCTGGTTGTTCGCCCGCTTCAGTTCCGGGAAGCCATCTCGGCGGTTGCGCTCTTAGAGAACGCAACCGCCGAATCAGAGGTAGGGCTAGGGAACCGTCTGCGACCAGGTCGTGAGGTCGCCGGACTCGAAGCCGTCGGAGAAAATGAAGGAGCCGTTGACCGCCACGGTAACTCCCTGCGTGCCTTGGTAGCCGGCGCATTGGCCGTCGGTCGGCGTCGCCCGTAAGGTCTTGGCGCCGAGAGTTGGGAAGGAGAGGTTGATCGTCGAGCCGGTGGCCGAACCGGTGATGGCCGCGTCGTCGACATTCCACTGCCAGCTGCTCGGAGCCGGCGTGCAGTTGGTGGTGGTCACGGTGTAGCTCAGCGGTTGGCCCACCTCGGCGTTGGCCGGGCCGGTGACGTTGATCGAAGGTAGTGGCAGGGTGGCGCCGGAGAGGGTGATCTGCTGATGGGTGAACTGAGCGGTTTCGGTCCCGCGGCGTAGCCGAACGGTTGGTGAATAGTTGCCGGGGATGTAGTACGTATGGATGGTGATGGGAGCCGGGTTGTCGATCGAGTCGAAGGTACCGTCACCGTCCCAGTCGTAGTCGTGGAACTCCGGGCTGCCTAGCGAGGAATCGACGAAGGTGATCATCACCCCGGTGTCTGAGAAGCAGCCGAGGCCGTTACAGAAGATCCCCTGGGCGTCGAACCCGGCGACCAGCGGGGTGGTGTTGGTGATGGTGACCGAGCGAGCGCTTGAGGCCAACGCCGCGACCACGCAGTTGCGGATCTCGACCGTGACCGAGTAGGTATTGGCGGAACTGTAAGTGTGGCTCGGCTGCGGGCCGGTGGTGGGGCTCGAAGTCCACGCCGACGGGGTGCCGTCATCGAAGTTCCAGCGCCATTCGGTGGCGCCGGTGGACTGGATTTGAAAGTCCACCAAGCCGCTGGTGAAGGGCGGGCCGTTGAGCGTCTCGGGGGCGTTGCCTGGGCTGGTGAAGGCGAGGGTCGGTAGCGGGTCGAGGACGAGGCTGGGGCTGGTGGCCATGGCACTGCCGGTGGCGTTGGTTACGGTGACCGTCGCCGTGTAGAGACCGTCGGTGAAGCCGGTGGAGTCCCAGACGAAGGGGTTGACGTTGCCTCCGGTCGCCACCACGCCGCCGCCATCTTCGACATCCCAGCTGAGGTTCAGCGGGGCCAAGCCGCTGACGCCATTGGCGGTGAAGGTGATCGGCTGGCAAACCAAGGCCGGGTTGGGCGCGGCGGAAACCGAGGCCACGGCGGGAGCCGGGTCGAGGACCGTCAACTGCTGGGTCGTCGAGTCGGAGCCGAATACGTTGCTCACGTTCAAGGTGACGTCTTGGGGCCCGGTGGCGTTGAAGACCACATCCTGTGGGTTCTCGCTGACCGAGGTGGCCGGAGTGGCGTTCTGGAAGATCCAATTGAAGCTCGTGGGAGCGCCGTTCGAGGTATCGAAAAAGTCGATGGGCTCGCCTTGGTACACCTGCGCGGGGGCATGGGTGAAGCTGGCCGCGGGAGCGCTGCTGGTCAACTTGTGCACGTCGAAGATGTTGAAAGCGGCGCGATAGAAGTACTGGCCCTTGAACTTGCCCATGCGTCCGGCCGTGTTGTTGAACCCGGTGGGGTTGCGCCGGTAGTACCAGCCCCAGTAGCCGGTGGTCTGACCGTTGAACAGGCCGTCGGCGGGGGTGACGTCATGCGGTGAGGTGGGGGTGGTCACGTCGTAGAGCCACTCGTTCTGGGTCGACTGCGAGCAGAGGTTGACTCCGCCAATAAAGAGGAAGTCGCGGCCGTTGCCCTGGGAGTAGGTGACGTAGAACTCGGTGCCGCCTCCGGGCAGGTTTTGCGACCAGATCAGGGACCCCAAGGAGGTGCACGACCCGGTGGCCAGGCAGCTCATGTTGTAGATCCGAGCCTGGGTACCGCCACTGCGATTGACCATCATTCCCAGGTAGTAGTTCGACCCTTTCTGCCACAGTGCCACGCCGTAGACGAACTCCGAGCCGAGGGCGGTGAAGAGGGTCTGCGGTGAGGCGGGATTGGCGACGTTGTAGAACTCGATGCCGAAGTTGAAGGCACCTGAGGAGAAGACCAAGAAGTCATCGACACCATCGATGTAGGAAACATCGTTGCGCGAGCCAAGTTTGCCAAGGTAGGGGCCGCAGCCGGTCTGCGTGGGGCTTTGGTCGACGCAGTTGGAAGTCAGATTCTTGGCGGTGGTGAGGTTGTAGGCCGTCACCCCTCGGTTGCGGGTGGCCAGAAAGGCGTAGTCCGTAGTGCCGATGCGGGTGGAGTAAACCTGAAGGGCATTGCGCTCCTTGTCGGCATATTTGGCGACCGGGTTGGAGCGATTGGTGGTGTCAAAGACGTTCAGACCGCTGTCGTTGACCAGCGCCATGGCGAGGACATCGTCGTTGCCCGGAGGGGCGTCCACGTCGCGCACCGGGTTTTTCTCTTCGTTGAACCCCGGCTTCCAGTAGGGGAAGCTGTTGCGGCCGAGAACCACCAGCTGGGAGGGGTCGCTGGCGTTGGCTCCGGCGATATCCCAAACTTGCAGCCCGAAGTTGATCCCGGCAAAGAGGGTGTTGCCCTCGACGTCGACCGACATCCAGCGCGGCTGGGTCTCGTTGTAGGGGCCGATGATCGGGTTGAAATCGGTGTTGTCTCGCGCCGGGGGTAGCTGACCTACGTCGGTCGGTTCCAGTTCTCCCCACAGGCTGCTGGGCACTCCGGAGGCGGGGGAGCGACAGAGGATGAACTGGCAAGTCGAGTCCGTGCATATGCCGGCGAGAAGGGGAGAGGAGGATAGGACGGCAGCGAGTAGTCC
>QIHU01000165.1 GCA_003231035.1 Acidobacteriota bacterium | reverse complement strand
AGGACGACCGGGTCGCGCAGTTTGAGTTTTTGAAACCATGAGGTGATCAGCAGGCCGACCATGGTGCTGCAAAAAGTGGCCACCAGGAGGGGGATGAAGACGTCGGTGGGGTCGGCGGCGCCCAGTTGGGCACGGTAGACGAAGATGGTCGCCGGGATCAGGGTGACCGCCGAGGTGTTGACCACCAGGAAGAGAATCTGGTCGTCGGTGGCGCGGTCGGGCTCGGTGTTGAGGGTTTGGAGCTCCTTCATCGCCTTGAGGCCTAGCGGGGTGGCGGCGTTGTCGAGCCCCAGCATGTTGGCGGCCATGTTCATCACCATCGAGCCCATCGCCGGATGGCCGGCGGGTACGCCGGGGAAGAGGCGGCGCAGCAGCGGGTTGAAGGCCCGCGAGAGGAGTTCGACCGCGCCGCCCTTCTCGCCCAGCCGCATGATGCCAAGCCACAGGCACATCACTCCGGTGAGGCCGAGAGAGATCTCGAAACCGGTCTTCGCCGAGCTGAAGGTGGAGCTGACCATTTGCGCCCACACTTCGCCCTCGCCCTGGAAGATCCAGCGCGCCATGGCCACCGCGAAGGCGATGAAGAAAAAGCCGCCCCAGATCTTGTTTAGTATGGCGGCCGTCCCTTCAGGGTTGGAGGATGGACAGGGCGTTCATCACCTGGATGGCGACACCCAGCGGTAGGCAGTCTTCGTCGACATCGAAGAGCTCGTGGTGTTCGGGGTGGACGATTCCGCGCTCCTCATTGCGCACCCCGAGAGAGAAGAAGGCTCCCGGCACGCGGCTGACGTAGTAGGCGAAGTCTTCCACTCCCATGTTGGCCCGTGGGCGCACGGCGACCTTCTCTTCGCCGACCAGCAGCGCGGCGTTGGCTCGGGCGATCTCGACCATCGGGTCATGGTTGATCAGCGGGTCGTAGCCCGCCTCGATGGTCAGTTCGGCGCGGCCGCCGAGGGCCTGGGCGACACCCTCGGCGGTTTGGCGAACTCGTTTCAGAGTTCGCTCCCGGACCTCCGGGTCGAGGGTACGCACCGTGCCGGTCAGCTCCACCCGGTTGGCGACGATATTGGCGGCCGAGCCGCCTTCGATGGTGCCGAAGGAGACCACCGCCGCGTCCCGGGCGTCGACGTTGCGGCTGACCACCGTTTGCAGGGCCGAGATGACCTGGGAGGCGACGACGATGGCGTCCACGGTGTGCGCCGGGTAGGCGGCGTGGCCCGAGACTCCGTGGATCACCAGGTGGAGGGTATCGGACGAGGCATTGCGCTGGCCGTAGCGCACGGCGAACTTGCCGACGTCGAGTTCCGACTCGACGTGGAGGCCGAAGACCGCCGCCACTGGCGGATCGGTGAGCGCTCCCGCCTTGATCAACAGCTTGGCGCCGCCGAGGGTCTCCTCAGCCGGTTGAAAGAGCAGGCGCACGGTGCCGCGGAATTCCTCGCGCAGGGTGGTGAGGATCTTCGCCGCGCCGAGCAGGATCGTGGTGTGCACATCGTGACCGCAGGCGTGCATCTTGCCGGGTTGGAGGGAGCGGTAAGGTGCCTCTTGCTTGGCGTCTTGGATTGGCAGCGCATCCATATCGGCCCGCAAGGCGACCGCCTTAGCCGGCTTCTCACCGGTAGCGGTGCCGTCGATTCGGCCGAGGACGCCGGTGCCGCCGATGCCGTCCTGATGCTCGATCCCCGCCTCGTCGAGAATCCCCTGCACCCGCGCCGCGGTGCGGTGCTCTTCGAGGCCGAGTTCGGGGTATTGGTGGAGGTCCCTGCGGACCTCCACCAGCCACGGTTTCATTGCCTTGGCGGCGGCCAAAATAGACTCAGTTGTGGTTGAATTGGGGTTGACCATTCGGTCCTCGAAATCGCTGCTGACAAGGGTGAGTTCTTGGGCGACCGTAGCATGGCTCCAAAGGCAACGCGAACCGATGGAAGGAGATCCCGTGAGTCAGCTGCCGGTGGACGATTCCGCACCCGCGAGCCGCAAAGAATCGGCCGCTCAGAGAGGCCAATGGAGCGCCTTGCTCACTGAGGCACGCCACCCCGCGAGTGGGGATCTAGATACTCTGGCGGCGGTGCAAGTGGTGCGTTTGTTGCTCGAAGAGGATCGCCGCGGTTTGGACGCGACCCTTGCGCAGAGCGAGGCGATCGCCGAGGCGGCGAGTTGGGTGGCCGAGACGCTGTTGGCGGGCGGCGACGTGGTCTTTGCCGGCGCCGGCACCAGCGGTCGCTTGGGCATCGTCGAAGCGGCGGAGTGCCCGCCGACCTTCGGCACCGAGCCACGACGCATTCGGGCCTTGATCGCGGGGGGCGAGGATGCCGTTTTTCGCGCCAAAGAGGGGGCCGAGGATCGCGAGGGCGACGGCCGCGAGGCGGTGGGCGAGTTGGGCACGGGCGATCTGCTGATCGGTCTCTCCGCGAGCTCGGTCACTCCCTTTGCTCGCGGCGCCCTGGCGCAGGCCCAAGAGCGAGGTGCGCGCACCGTGCTCCTGACCTGTGCCGGTAGTGCTGGACTTACCGATGTGGCACAACTCCTCATCGCTCTGGCGACCGGGCCGGAGGTGCTCACCGGCTCCACCCGTCTCAAGGCTGGCTCGGCCACCAAGGCGGCGCTCAATGCCATCACCACCGCCGCCATGGTGCAGCTCGGCAAGGTCTACCGGAATTGGATGGTCGACCTGCGGCCGGGCTCGGCCAAGCTGCGCGACCGCGCCGTGCGCATCGTGCAGGCGGCGACCGAGGTTTCCTTCGACGAGGCCCAGCGGCTCCATCAGGCCGCCGATGGCGAGGTGAAGACGGCGCTGGTGATGTCTCTGTGCGGGCTGTCGGCCGAGCGAGCCCGCCAGCGGTTGCACGACGCCGACGGCCATGTTCGCGCCGCCGTGGGGGGCTGCTAACCCTCGGAGCCCTGGGGCAGGACGGCATCCATGAAGTGGCGCACCAAAGTCGGGTCGAGGTAGCTGCCCGAGCGTCCTTGCCACACGCTCAAGGCGATTTGGTTGCCGGGCCCACCGGCGAGGGCGCGCGCCGCGACGAGGGCGTCGTAGCTGTCGGCGATGGCGGTCAGTTGGCTGGCGAAGCTGGCCGTGCGGGGGGTGGAGGGAGTCGGGAAGCTCGGGCGGCCGTCGTAGCGCCAGTGGTGCTCGTAGGCCACCTGCACGGCGATCTCGGGTACCGGGGGAAGGCCGCAGAGCAGGGCTGCCCCCAGTTCTGGATGGAGCTTCGCTACTTGCCAATCGCGGTCGCTGAGGCGATCGCAACGCTCTAGCAAGGCCGCGGGAAGGAGCAGTTTGCCGACGTCGTGGAGCAGGGCGGCGAAACCCAAGTCGTGGCAGGCCTGGCCGTGGATCCCCAGGCTGCTCGCTTGCGCCAGAGTGAGCAAGGCGACGTTGAGCGAGTGGTGGAAGAGGGCGCGCAGGGGGTCGCTACCGGGCGGGATGAGGAGCAGCCGGCGGTCGGTCTGCGGGACTTTCCTCATCAGGGTCCAGACGAAATGCTCCAGTTGGCTGGCGGCGATTCTGGGGTCCTCGCGCAGGCGCAGGTATGCCTTTTCGCCCACCTCCAGATCGGCCTCGGTGAGTTCGCTCTGGGCGGAGTTTTCGGTCTCGGTGGTGGAGAGCTGGAGGTGGCCGATGGTGACGTGGTTCGAAGGGGCGAGGGGGGCCGCGCCGCTCAGGCCGTCGACCAGTTGTTCGCACTCTTGCCGGTCGAGGCCGGCTCCGAGAGTGAGGCTCTCGATGCCGAGCTGATGCATGCCGCGAATGAACGCCTTGAAGAGCAGCTGGCTCGACGCGATCGGCCGGCTGTCGAGAATCAGTTCGCCTTCGAGCGAGACGAGTTGAATATCCTCTCCGTGGATGGGCTCCAGGGACTCGGCGCGGGTCTTGTCCAGCTCGGCCAGCGCCTCGATCACTTTGGGATGGCGGGTAGGGTAGATCGCGCGGGTGCTGGTGGCGCGCGAGAGGGCCGAGACAAAAGGCAACGCCTGGCTGGGAGAGAACTCGACGGTCATCGTTTTCCACCTTGCGCACGCTTGGCGTCGGCCTTCAGTCGAGCGCTGATCGCTCGCACTTGGCCGTCGGTGGAACGCAGCCCGCCGTCGACGAAGGGCTGACGAGCCGCCTGAGGATAGAAGGCTAGGGAGGCGTAGGCGGCGCGACGTTCGTCGGCATGGGTGCCGCCCAGCAGACCTCGGAAGAGGTGGCGAATTCCCGGCAAGGCAGCCGGATCGCCGAGCTGGCCGAGGGCGCGTAGCGCCTGAATTCGTAGCGCTCGCTGGCGGCCCAGCCGATCGCTTTGCTGGAGGAAGGCGACCAGAGGATCTCGGCCGCTGGCGATCTTTTGGGTGGCGACGGCGGCGACGGTCGCTTCGGCGACCTTGGGCTCGCTGTCGGCGAGCGCCCGTTCGATCGCTGAGGAGGGGGTGGCTCCGCCGAGGGTGGCGAGGCATTTGACCCCTTCCAGGCGCACCCGAGACTCTGGGTGTTGGAGCGCCCACTCGACCAGCTCGGGCGACAAGCCGTGACCGGTGCGGTGGAGGAGGGTCAGCATATTTCGGACCACGAACCAGCGCCGGTCGGCCAGGAGGTTAGAGATGTGTGGGGTGATCCGTGGCCCTAAGGAGGCGAGAAGGTCGAAGATTCGCCGTCGTCGCGAACGGTCCTTTTCTTCACCCAAAGCGAGGAGGAGCCCACTCAAGATGGGAGCGCCGAGGGTGTCGATCAGTTGGTCGATGGCCTGACGGGTGGCGGGGAGGGGGGCGGCCAAAGAGTCGACGAGAGCGTCGATCGTCGCCCCGCCGCTGAGGACTTCTAGGTGGCGCTCGAGGGTCTGCTTTCTAGCCGGGGAGGTGACCGAGGTGGGGAGCTGCTGGAGCGATTTGGCGATGCGCAGGGCACTGTGCACGGCCCCGGAGGCGAGGAGAGCGTGGAAGAGGTGGTCGAGTCGCGTGGCCACCGCCTCGGCCTGCTCTTCGTCGAGCAAGGCGCGCTGGAGCAACTCGACCAGAGCGATGGCGACCCCCACCGCCCGCTGCTGCTCGGAGAGGGTATCCAGGCGGTCGTCGAGTTGGCTGGGGATGGGGTGATCCAGCCGCGGCTTGAGCAGCTCGATCACGGTGCGAGCGGCTTCGCCGGCCGGGGGATGAATGCGGTCGACATCGTGGTCGGCGAAGAGCTCATGCAAGGCGTCGGCGGATTGGCGCGGGGGCCCTCCGCCGGCTACCCAGGTATAGGCGCCTTCCTCGATCAGGGCTTCGAGCTGGTGCAGTGTCTCGGGCGCCAAAGCGAAGCCATCGCCGAGTAGACGACGCAGGCAGGCCACCAGAACCGCCGGGGTGACGGCGCGGGCGATCAACAGCAGCCATTCGGGCTGGGTCTCCTCACTCAGAAGGTGGGGCAGAGCCGCATCGAGAATCGATCCTTGCAGCGAGACGGGGACCGCCTGGAGTAATTGGGCCACGTCGCCCACCCTGTTCGCGTACCCACTGGCCTCGGGCAAGGGCGCGGCGGCGAGGTGGCCGGCGACCGCCGAGCGCAGCGCATCGTTGATGAAGGCGAAGACGTACGGGGGGACGCCACCCCCTTCGGCGGCGGAGTCGGCCTCGCTGTAGCGTCGCAGGAGCGCTTGAATGGCCTGGATCACCTCGTCCAACGAAGGCTCGCGGTCGAGGCTGAGTTCCGCCTCTTCGTCGTCCTTCTTGAGCAGCCGTTCGAGAACCCGGTCCCACAGAGAGAGGCGAATCGCGGTCAATTCGGCGGTGGTGGGCTCGACCAAGTCCGAGAAGTCGAGATGCTCGGTGTGAATGTGTGGGGTGGCGCTGGCGATGGCGCTCCACGGCTCGATCTCGGTACCGGTTCCGGCGCGCTGGGGCAGGAATTCCAGGAGGGTTTTGAGCTCTTCGATACGGATGCCGTGGTCGAATCGAATCAAGGCCACGCCGCGGCGGTGCAGCGCCGAAGCTAGTTTGCGAGCGGCTTCCGAATCGAGCTTGCCGCCGGGTCCCAGCAGCGTCTGGCGCGAGACGCCAAGAGCCAACGGTCCATGGTGAGCCAGATGGGCCGCCAGTGCCTTGTGCACATCACGGATTCCCTCGCCGCGCATGGGATGGCCAGGCTGATACAAGGACAGCTTCTGCCAGGCGAGGGCAAACTCGCGGACGACCGCGACGGCGGAGTAGGAGTCTGGAGTGGGAGACACTCGGTGAAGTCTACACTGGAGAACTGCGGGAAGCTCTCCAGTGTGGCCACTCAGAGCAGGAGACTATTCTCCGTCGCTGGAGCCTTCATCCGCCGCCGGGGTCGCCTCGTCGTCCTCTAGCTTGACGGGGTTCAGCAGGGCCGAGAGCGGATCCACGGATTCGGCTCTGTCGAACTGGTCGCGGAAGTCTTCCGCGCCGCGTGGCGGTCGGGCGACGATGTAGGATTTTTCTTCGAGCTCTTGCAGGTAGATCGGTAGCTCGCGGGCGTAGAGCCGGTTGCGCTCACTGGCGTAGATCTGGTCCTTGACCTCGTCGAAGGGGAGTACGGCTTCTTTCTGGCGATCGAGGAGGTGGATTACGTGGAGGCCGCCACGGGCGACGATGGGAGGGCTGACTTGGCCCGGCTGGAGCTTCTCCACGGCGGCTTCGAGCGCCGGGTCGAGCTTGCCCTTTTCCACCCAGCCGAGATCGATCAGGCCACTGGTGACCTTGCGTTCCTCCTTGTCGCCCACGATAGCCTCGGCCTCGGTCTCGGTGGTGAGTAGCGCTTGCAGCTCGCGGCCTAGCTGCTCCATCCGCTCGGCGGCCAGGCCGCCGTCTTCCAACACCACCACCTCGCGCAGCTGGCGTTGTTCGGGGATGAGGAAATCCTCCGGACTGTCGCGCCAAACCCGGCGAAGGTCGTTCTCTTCCAAGTCGATACGGCTGAACACATCGCGTTGCATGACCATCTGGATGAGGATCTCTTGGCGGATGTTCTCGCGCAGCGATTCCATGGTCAGTCCAGATTGGGCCAGCCGTTTGCGAAACTCGTCGTCGGTAGCGATTTGGAGCAGCTGTCGTCGGCGCTCGATCTCTTGGTCGATCTCCGAGGGATTGACCCGTTCGCCGAGCTGCTTGGCGCGTGAGAGCATCAACATCTCGTGAAACAGGGCACCCATCACCGTGGCGGACAGGTGGCTCAGCCCCTGCTGGAGCTGCTCGGGGTTGCCGGCGGAGCGTCGGCGAATATCGAGTTCGGCAGCGAGATAACGCTCCTTGAAATCGGCCAAGGTGACGATCTGGTTGTTGATCTGCAGAATGATGTTGTTGAAAGTATCCGCGGTCGCGGGCCGAGCCAGCGGCGCGGCTAGCAGAAGCACCAACCCCAGGGCGGCGAACGAGAGACTAGGAGTTGCGGCCTTGGTAGTTGAAGGGCAGATTGCGGACGAAGATTTTGGGCTCATAGCGATCTCTAGCCTCCCTCACCAGTTCGGCGAGGCGTTGTTCGGTCAGGTCGCGACGCAACTGCGAGCGGATTTCGGGCTCCGCCTCGTGGAGCGGCAACTCGGTTGCCGGCAGTCGCTCGTTCACTAGGAAAATGTGAAAACCGTACTCGGCCGGGATGATGTCACTCACCGTGCCCGGTTCGAGCGCGAAGATGGTATCGGCAAATGGCTTAGGTAGGTCGGATCGGGCGAGGAGTCCTTGCCCGCCGTCGTTGATTGTAGCGGGATCGTTCGAGTGATTTCGGGCGACCTCGACGAAGGGCGTTCCCGCGGCCAGCTGGCGGGCGGCGCTTTGCGCGGCCGCTCGGTCTTCGACCAGGATCTGGCTCAAACGAACCCGCTCGGGGCGCTGGAACTGGTCGAGGTGCTGACCATAGTAGTTTTCGATCTGTTGGTGGGTCGGCTCGGTGGAGTCCCGGTTGGCCGCCAGCAGCGCCGCGACGGCCAAGCGGGCGCCGGTGTCGGTGGGCACCAGCTCGCGGTCGACGGCGAGTTGGACGAGCAGCTTTTCGTCGAGAAACTGGTCGAAGAGCTGGCTCAAGACGGTGCTCGGGAGGGAACTCCCCGGCTCGTGGATGTTGCGTTGCAGGTAACTCTCGAAGGATGGATAGAGGATTTCCGTTCCCGCGAGCCGAGCGACGGCATCGGGTGCTGGCACTGGGTCGCCACCGCAGGCGGCGAGGAGCACCAGGGTGATCACAGTGTGGTGCCGGACCCATCTCATGCGGCGGCACTTCCGGTGGCGACCGCTGGCAAGTGCGCGCTGGCAAGCTCGCGCAGGGTCTCGGTGGCGGCGGCCACCATCGCTTCACTGTCTTGTCCCGGAAGGGTCAGAACACCGGTCGGACTGAAAGCGGCTCCCGGGCGCTCGGAGACCATCTCGATCAGCCGCTCGATGTCGATCCGCGCATCGCGCCTAAAGCGCACCACCAGCTCACGCCGCTTGGCGGTGATCGACTGGACGCGCAACGACTCCGCCAGCTGTTTGAGCGTCGCCACCTCGAGCAGGGTGCGGACGCTGGCCGGGGGCGGACCGAACCGATCCTCGAGCTCGGCCAGCAGACGCGCGCCTGAACCTTCGTCGGTGAGCGAGTCGCTGGCCGAGATCTTGCGGTAGATCTCCATGCGCAGGTTGGCGTTGGCGATGTAGTCGTTTGGGATCGACATCGGCAGCGGCAGATCGATGGCGGTCGAAGGGGCCTCCTCTTCTATCTTTTCGCCACGCGACTCGCGCACCGCCTCTTCGAGCATCTTCAGGTAGGTCTCGAGGCCCACGGCGTTGAGGTGGCCGCTCTGCTGGGCGCCGAGCAGGTTGCCGGCACCGCGGATCTCGAGGTCACGCGCGGCGATGCGGAAGCCGGCGCCCAGGTCGGTGAACTCGCGAATCGCCGCTAACCGCTTGCGCGCCGTCTCGGTCAACACTCGATCCCCGGGCACCAAAAGGTAGCAATAAGCGAGCTGATTCGAGCGCCCGACGCGGCCGCGCAGTTGGTAGAGCTGAGCCAGCCCGAAGCGTTGCGCGTCGTGGATGATCATGGTGTTGACGTTGGGAATGTCGATGCCGTTCTCGATGATGGTGGTGGCGAGCAAGACATCGTACTCGCCAGCGGTGAACGCATGCATGCGGCGGGCCAGCTCGTGTTCTTCCAGCTGGCCATGGCCGAAGGTCACCCGTATGTTGGGCGCCGTCTCTTTGAGGAAGGTGACCATGCGCTCGATCGATTCGACCCGGTTGTAGACGTAGTACACCTGGCCACCGCGCTCGACCTCGAACTCGATCGCCTCGCGAATCAGCTGTGCGTTGAAGGGCAAGATGGCCGTTTCGACCGCCATGCGGTCCTTGGGCGCGGTCTCGATGACCGACATGTCGCGCACCCCGGCCAGCGACATCTGTAGCGTTCGCGGTAGGGGGGTTGCCGACATGGCGAGGACGTGCACATCTTTCTTAAGCTGCTTGAGCCGCTCCTTCTGCGCCACGCCGAAGCGCTGCTCTTCGTCGACAATCATCAGGCCGAGCTTGGGAATGTCGATATCCTTGGACAGCAGTCGGTGGGTGCCGATCAAAATGTCCAGCTTGGCGCCGGTGAGCCGCTCGCGGATTGCTTTGACTTGGCTCGGGGAGCGCAGCCGGGAGATCATCTCGATACTCACCGGCAAGCCCTCGAAACGCCGCCGGAAGGTGCGCAAGTGCTGGTCGGCGAGGATCGTGGTCGGTGCCAGCACCGCCACTTGAAAGCCCGAATCGACCGCCTTGAAGGCGGCCCGCATGGCGACTTCGGTCTTGCCGTAGCCGACGTCGCCGCAGAGTAGACGGTCCATCGGTTGGTGTTTTTCGAGGTCTTGTTTGATGGCTGCGATGGCGTCGAGCTGGTCTGGAGTCTCCTCGAAGGCGAAGCTGGCCTCGAATTGGCGTTGCAGGTCGCTATCTGGGAGCAGCGCCGGCGCCTTGGCCAACTTGCGGGCGGCGTAGAGCTTGAGTAACTCATCGGCCATATCGCGAAGACTCTGCTTGACCCGCGCCTTGGTCTTGTTCCACGAGGTTCCGCCCAGCCGATCGAGGCGGGGGCCGACCCCCTCAATGCCGCTGAACTTCTGGATCAGATCCATCCGATCGAGCGGCACCAGCAGGGTCTTGCCGGCCGAGTAGGTCAGCTCCATGACCTCGACCGGACTCTCCATCGGGAGTTCTTCTTGGAGGGTTGTGGGGAGGCGGCTGCGCCTACCGCCGTCGCCGCCCACCTCGCGCAGACCGGTGAAGCGGGCGATGCCGTGGTCGGAGTGGACCACGAAGTCGCCGACTCGCAGATCGCGCAGGCCCGAGACAAAGGGGCCAAACCGCACCGACTTGCGCTTGCGCACTGGCGGGGCGGCGGGGAGGATTTGTTCTTCACCGTAGAGTGCGATTCCGGCCGCGGGTAGCCGAAAGCCGCGCCGTAGTTCGCCCTCCACCAACTCGACTCCGCGGGCACCGAGCGGGACTTCGCGCCCTTCGAGAAGCTCTTCGAGGCGCCGCCGGTGGGCGGTGGGAACCACCAGCAGGCAGCGGTCGCCGCGGGCTCTTGCGGTTTCGACCTCACGGGGGAAGCGTGGCAACTGGCCTTGGAGGATGTCGGTCAGGCTACCGGCGAAATCGACCGTGCCCGTGGCTTGATGGATGGTCCCTGGCGCGGCGCTCGTCAGGAGGTCACAGATCTCTAGGTCCGGCCGCTCGATCGCGGCCACGGCTCGTTGGGCGTCGAATTCGATCAGCTCCGGTTCGATCGCCAGGTGGCGATGGTCCCGCCGGGCGGTGTACTCCTGGGCCATGCGCTCGGCGTGCAGGTCGATCTCGGCGGCGAGCTTGGTCGGTTGCAAGGTGATGAGCAGTGGGTTACGGATCAACTCGGTGAGCTGGGTGGTGGCTTGCGCGAGCCAAGGAAGGTAACTCTCCCAACCGGCGAAGGCGCCGCGCGAGCGGAGTTCTTCGATGCGATCCGGCAAGGCGCGGTGGTAGAAGCGGTCGAGGTAGTCGCTCAACTGATCGGCCAGCTGCTCAGCCTCCTCGGCTCCTGCCGGGTGCAGCGAGAGGGGCAAGATGCGGCAGCGCTCGCGACTCTCCTCGGAGCGCTGAGTGTCGGGATCGAAAGTGCGGATCGACTCCACGGTGTCGCCGAACAGATCGAGGCGCAGCGGGTTGCGCCCGCCGGGTGGGAAGAGGTCGAAAACGCCGCCACGCACGGCGAAGTCCCCGACCTCGGCCACCAAATCGCAGCGCCGATAGCCATAGCGAGTGAGGTGCTCGGTTAGCTCTTCGACCGGGTGCTCTTGGTCGGGCTCGATGGTGCGCACGGCGTCGAGGAACTCACCGGCATTGGGGAGTCGTCGAAAAAGGGCACGGGGAGTGGCGACCACGGTGCAAGCCCGTCCGCTCACCACGGCGTCCAGTGCCACGGCTTCTTGGGCGCGAATCATCAGCGAGACCTCGGTCTCTTGGTAGGGGCTCAGCGAAGGCGCGGGAAAGTAGACCACCTCGCCCCGGCGGCTGGCACTGCCGGGTTGGCGTGGGCAGAAAAGTGTCGCCGCCTCCAGCCAAGCCAGCGCGTCCGCTTCGCCGGGGACCACTGCCAAGACGGTTCGTCGACTTTCTTGGGCCAGCAGCTCACCGATCCAAGCCGCCGCCGGTGTCGGTAGGCGCAGCGCTACCCGAGCCCCTTCGGCTAGGGAGCGAAATGGCGCACTGGTGCGCAGCGTGCGAGAGAGATCCTCCCAGACGCTGGAAGTCATCCATTCACTCTATCGCGGGGTAGCATCGAGGTATGAGCCGTTTTTCGATGAACTGGGCATGGGGTCTTGGGGTCGCGATTTTGGTGGTGCAGGGTTGTGCCGCGCCACAGCGGGTGGAACCGGCGGAAACGAGTGAGTCGCTGGGGGCAATCAACTTTCTTCTGATCACCCTAGATACCTTACGGGCTGACCACCTGGGGAGCTACGGATACGCACGACCGACCTCTCCGGCGCTCGATGCTCTGGCTCATGAGGCGACGCGGTTCGCCGATGTCACCTGCTCGATGCCCACTACCTTGCCGTCGCACCTGACGATCCTCACTGGGTTGACTCCTCGCGAACACGGGGTGAGGCGCAACGGTGAGCTACCGGGAGGAGAGTTGCACTCGATCTTTCATCGTCTGAAAGACCGGTTCGGGGCGCGAACGGCGGCGGTCACGGCGGCGCGGGTGCTGGATCCGAAGTACCTCGGCGGGTTAGGGCTGGACGAACTCTTCTTCGGTGACGACGCGGCGCCCAAAGTGCGTCAGGTGGCGGCGTCCGAGGTGGTGCGCCGCGGCCTGCGCTGGCTGGACGATCTGGGTTTTGGAATGCACTCCGAGGGGGAAGAAGGCGCCGCAGGGGTGAGCGCATCGCGGCCCCCGTTTGCCTTGTGGCTTCATTTTTTCGACACCCATGAGCCCTACGACCCAGAGCCGGCGGTGGCGCGGCGATTCACGGGCGGCTACTCCGGCTCATTGGGGACTGAGCTTAGTGTCGATTTCTTGGTGGGGCTCAACGACTCGGCGGCCGATGGATCGCTAGGAGCTGCCGATCGTCGCTACATCGCTGATTTGTATGACGCCGAAATCGCCGAATTGGACAGAGTGCTCGGCGATTTGTTCACCGAGTTGCGCCGTCGTGGTCTGTGGGATGACTTACTGGTGGTGGTGATTGGGGACCATGGCCAGGCGCATGGCGAGGATGGGTTTTGGGGGCACGGAGAGAGGTTGCTCGAACCGGTGATCCGAGTGCCGTTTGTGCTCAAGGAGCCGGGCCAACGCACGGGAAGAGTGGTGGAGAGCCCGGTCGAGACTCTGGACCTCGTACCGACCCTGGTGGAACTGCTCGGCATTGAGGAGTCCTTAAAGTTACGCGGGCGCTCGTTGGTGCCGGCGTTGCGTGGGGAGGAGCTGGAGGCGCGCGCGTATCGGGTGGTGGAACGCCGTTTTTACCCCAAGGAGCCCCTGCGCCAGGGCGTGGCGCTGCAGGCTGGGGGATGGAAGTTGGTTGCCTATCACGAGGCTGAGGGCACTGACTATCGCCTCGGTCGTCGCGAAGGGGAGGGTGGTCTGGATGGTGAGGATTTCTTTAACCGAACGGTTCCGGAGGCTCGGCTTCTCGCCGAAGCACTGGCCGATCTGCGTGGACAGCGGCCGCGGGACTCTCCGGTAGATGCAGGCGATAGGGAGTTGCTGCGGGCGCTAGGATACGTGGACTAGTGCCAGGAAGCCTCGGTGTCAGTCACCTCGGGAAGCCTTGGGTGCGGTTGAGTTCCTTCGGTCGCTCACGGGGCCAATTCATGGCTAGAACTGGTTGATTTCCGTCTCGA
>QIHU01000414.1 GCA_003231035.1 Acidobacteriota bacterium | reverse complement strand
CTTCTACCTAGGCCGACCCTGGGACGCCGAGAAGCGAGAGACGGTCGACCGACCGCTGCTCTACGACTCGCGGGATCTGCTCACCCACGCGGTCTGCGTGGGTATGACCGGAAGCGGCAAGACGGGGCTCTGTATCTCGTTGCTCGAAGAGGCGGCGATCGACGGCGTTCCGGCGTTGATCATCGATCCCAAGGGGGACATGGGCAACCTTCTCTTCACCTTCCCGGAACTGAGCGCCGCGGAGTTCGAGCCTTGGGTCGACGAAGGCGAGGCGGAACGCAAAGGGCTTTCCGTCGCCGAGTTCGCCGCCCAGCAGGCCGAGCTCTGGCGCGGTGGCCTGGCCAAATGGGATCAAGACGGCGAACGCATTCGGCGCCTGCGGCAAGCGGCGGAAGTGACCATCTACACCCCGGGCAGCGAGGCGGGAGTGCCGATTTCGATCCTGGGTTCGCTCGCCGCGCCCTCGGCGGCGGTGTTGGAGGACAGCGATCTGCTGGGCGACCGGGTGCAGACTCTGGCCAGCAGCCTCCTAGGGCTGCTCGGGATCAAGGCCGACCCCCTGCGCAGCAAAGAACACATCCTCCTGTCGAACCTTTTCGTCGAGCGCTGGAAAGCAGGGCAAGATCTCGATCTTTCCACCTTGATCCAGCTGATCCAGGACCCTCCCTTCGAACGGGTTGGAGTGATGGCGCTCGACAGCTTCTACCCCGCCAAGGAGCGCTTCGAACTGGCCATTTCGATCAACAACCTGATGGCCTCGCCCGGCATGGCGGGGTGGATGAAAGGGGAGCCGCTCGATATCGACCGTTTGCTCTACACCGCCGATGGCCGACCGCGGCTGGCGGTGCTCTCGATCGCTCATCTTTCCGAACAGGAGCGGATGTTTTTCGTCTCTCTACTCTTGAACGAGACGGTGAGCTGGATGCGGGGGCGTACCGGAACCAGCAGCCTGCGGGCCTTGCTCTACATGGACGAAGTCTTTGGCTACATGCCGCCGATTGGCGAACCGCCGTCGAAGAAGCCGCTCCTGACCCTCTTCAAGCAGGCCCGCGCCTTCGGCCTCGGCGTGGTTCTGGCGACTCAAAACCCGGCCGACCTCGACTACAAAGCCTTGTCCAACGCCGGCACCTGGTTCCTAGGGCGATTGCAGACCGAGCGCGACAAGATGCGTGTCTTGGAAGGGCTGGAGGGAGCCTCGGCCGCTGGTGGCGGCAAGTTCGATCGCCAGGCGATGGAGCAGACTCTGGCCGGCCTCGGCAAGCGGGTCTTCCTGTTGCACAACGTGCATGAAGAGGAGCCGGTGCTCTTCCACACCCGTTGGGCGATGTCCTACCTGCGCGGGCCGGTGACCCGCAGCGAGATCAAGAAACTCATGGCTGGGCGCAAGAGCACGGCGGCCGAGGCCGCGGCGACGACTGCCGAGGCCGCACCCACGTCACCCTCTTCGCCGCCGCCTGAACCTTCTTTTCAGCCTTCACCAACGCCCGCAATGGCTAGTCGCCCGGTTCTGCCGCCCGGCATCGAGCAGTCCTTCCTGGTCGCCCGTGGACGTCCCGACGGAACTTTGCGCTATGAGCCGGCCTTGCTGGGCGAGGCGAAGGTCCACTTCGCCGACCGCAAGAGTGGCGTTCAACACTCCGAAGAGGTGCACTGCCTTCTGCCGTTCGGCGACGACGATCCCGATTGGTATGAAGCCCAAGACCTCTCGTCCGGTGGCTTTGACCCCGACCGCGATTGTGAGAACGAACCGGCCGCCGCCATCGCCTACGGTGACCTGCCTCCGGCGGCCAGCAAGGCACGGAGCTACGGCAGCTGGAAGAAGTCCTTCGCCGATGCGCTCTACCACCAGCGGCGTTACGAGCTCCTCCAGAGCCCGACCTTCGAGGCGATTTCCGAACCGGGAGAAAGCGAGCGCGACTTCCGCATTCGCTTGCGCGACCTGGCTCGCGAGCGGCGCGACGAAGAGAAGGAGAAGCTGCGCACCAAGTTCGCCACCAAGTTGCGTTCCCAGGAGGAGAGGGTGCGCAAGGCAGAGCAGAAAGTGGGCCGGGAAACCGAGCAGGCGCGGAATCAGAAAATGCAAACCTGGATCTCGGTCGGAGCGACGGCGATGTCCGCCCTGTTCGGTCGCGGCCGCCGAAGGTCTTCGAGCGTCGGCAGGGCGACCACCGCGCTGCGCAGCGCCACCCGGGGGGCGAAGGAACGTAAGGACGTAGCCCGGGCCGAGGACGATTTGCAAGTGCAACGCGAGAGGTTGGACGAGCTGGAGGGCGACCTGGAACTGGCCATCGAGGAGCTCGCCGAGCGCTTCGACCCGCTGGCTGAAGAGCTAGAGACAGCCACCCTCAAACCGCGCCGCACTGACGTGCGAGTGCGGCGAGTTTCCCTGGTCTGGGTTCCCTACCGCGACGATGGTCGGGGCGGCGTGACTCCCGTCTGGCAGTAGGAGAGGCGCCCCAGGTGTCCCCACTCCCGTGATCGAGCTCTTGAAACTCGATCCGTAGGACCGCAAGGGTGCTTCTCTATGCGATTCTAGTGTCCATGATCGCTTCGACCTGGTCGGAGAACTGACCTTCGGGGTGCCAGTCGAAGTCGCGCTGGAAGGGTTCGCTGGAGTAGATTGCGTTGGCCGCTAGTCTGGCCAAAATCTCGGAGGAAAAGGGAAGAGGTCGGCGCAGCAGGAACTGGCCGAAGTCGCTGCAACGGGCGAGGAGGCGGGCGACCGCGAGCGGTATCCGTGGGTGGTGGACCTTGCGCGCGCTGGCTTGCGCTAAGGCGCGGCCCAGTTCGGCCACCGAGTAGGGCTTGGCGTCGGTGAGCAGGTAGGTGTGCATCCCTGCGGCGAGCGAACCACGGTTGATCACCGCGCCGACCGCCGTCGCCACGTTACCTACCGAGATCAGACTGCGTCGAGCGGAGCCATCGCCGACCTGGGGCAACCAGCCCCGACCGGCGGCGCGCGCCATGGCCGCCAGGTTTCCGCCCACTCCGGGACCGTAGACCAAGGGTAGGCGGAGGGCGACTCCGCGGCGCTGGCCACGCGCCGACCAATCGGCCACCAGCGCCTCTCCCCGCTGCTTGGCCTCGCCGTATGGCCCCTCGGGCCGCGCTGGATCGCTCTCGCTTCCGAGGGTGCCGGGAGCGGGGGCACCCTGGGCCTTGATGCTCGACATGAAGACGAAGCGTTGGGCACCGGCGGCGCCGGCCCAGTCCAAGACCTTACGGGTTCCACCCACGTTGACCCTCTCCAGCCGCTCGAGCATCTGGGGCGTGGGCCGCGCGTGGGCAACGGCGGCGGTGTGGATGACCGCCTCGATGGGCCGGTCGGGTGGCGAAGGCAAGCTAGCGGTGAGATCGACCTGCACCGCGTGGCTGGCGGCGGGCGGAGGGTGGCTGCGGTACCAGCCTTCGACCCGGAAGCCCGCCTCTAGAAGATGGGTGCAGATCACCCTACCTACGAAGCCGCCAGCGCCGGTGACGACCACCGTGCGCCCTTTGGAATCGCCGCTCATTGGCCGCTTCCCGTGGGCAGTAAGCGACGGTAGAGTTCGAGCGTCTGGCGGTTGACGACTTCCTGCGAGAGGGCCTCCACGGTCAGCTTGCGCGCCGCCAATGCCATGCGCTTGCGCGCCGCCACATCGTCGCGCAGCTCGGCGATGGCCCGCGCCAGCGGCTGGCTGGAGCGCGCCGGGACCAGGCGGCCGGTTTCGCCGTCCACCACGATCTCGCGGCAGCCGGGCACATCGGCGGCAATCATGGCGCGGCCGCAGGCGGCGGCTTCGAGCAGACTCTTGGGGAGCCCTTCGCGGTAGGAGGGGAGGACCGCGAGATGGGCTTGGCGCCACACGGTGCGCACGTCGTCCACCGCGCCCCACCATTCCACCAGGCCACTCTCTTGCCACTCTTGGACCGTTCTCGCCGCCAGCCCGGCGCGATTTTCGGGGTCGAGGGGGCCGGCCAGGATGGTGCGCACCGGCTCGCCCTGCTGGCGCAGACTCTCCACCGCCGCGACCAGTTCGCGGATTCCCTTGTCTTCCAACATGCGGGCCACCAGGGCGATGGTGAAGGGGCCGGGTGGTTCTGGAAGCGGCTGGTAGTGATCGACGTCAACGCCCGAACCTCGGATAAGATGAATTCGCTGGGCCTTGGCGATCTGGGCGATCAAGGCGTGGTCGTCGCCGTTTTGGACAATGACCTCCACCCGCTCGCGGCGCAACAGGAGCTTGAGGGCGAACCAGAGCGCCGGGCGAATCCACCGGGCCAGGGAATGGTCGCTAGTGAACAGAAAGCCCATGCCGGTCACCGCGTTGACGATCGCCGGGACGCCGGCCATGCGTCCGGCCAACGAACCATAGAGGACCGGCTTGAGGGCCACGTTGTGCAACAAGTCGGGCCGTTCGCGGCGCAGGACCCGCCACAACTCAAAAAGCGAGCGCAGCTCATCGAGCGGCCCCAGCCCCCCACGCTTGAGGCGCAACGACACCACCCGAAAGCCCTCGGCCTCAAGCTCTCGCCGGTGGCTGGACACGCGGGTGGCGAGGGTGACCTCAAAACCGGCTTCGAGCGCTGCTCGGCCCAACGCCAAGCGGTGCGAACGGAAATACCAGTCTTCGGTGACGAAAAAGAGGAGGTGGGCAGCCACGGCCGAGGATCCTACCAAGGCCGTGGCGGATCTAGTGGACGGTTAGGCGCCCAGGGCTCGGGCCGGGAGCATGATCAGCCCTTTGAGAAAACGAAAGACACCTTCCACCGCGAAGCCGAGAACACGGAAGGGCAGCAGCAGGAGCCAGACGATGGGGTAGACGATCACCGCCAAGAGAGCGAGTGGCCAGCAGACTATGAAGAGCAAGAGCCAGAGTAGGAAGGTCCACATGGGAGAGGTCTCCTGGGTTGTTTTCTGATCTCACTACGAATCCTAGCCGGCAAATGTTCCAGAGTGGTTTACTAACCGCCCGCGAGCTGTGGTAAAAAAGCCGGAGTTCCTATCGCTTATGACTGTCGTTTTACCGCTATGGCTGGTTCTGCTCGGCGGCCTGTTGGCCGTCTGGGCCCTGTTGGATCGGTTGCTGGTGCCCAGCGTTCGGTGGGTCTTGCGCCGCCGGGTCAATCGGGCGCTCGAAGAGCTCAACCAGCGGTTGCACATCCGCATCCAGCCGCTGAAGCTGACCAAACGGGCGGTGGTCATCGATCGGCTGCGCTTCGATCCGCGGGTTCTGGAAGCGGCTGAAGAGTACGCCATCGCCGAGGAGGTGCCGCGCGCCGTGGCGATGGACAAAGTGCGCCGCTACGCCGAGGAGATCACCCCGGCCTTCAACGCCTACGCTTACTTCCAGCTGGGGTATTGGTTGTCGCGGCGAGTCGCGCGCGCCCTCTTTAGGGTACGCCTCGGCTACACCGACGAAGAGAGTCTAGCCAACATCCCGCAACCATCGACCGTCGTTTTTGTGATGAACCATCGCAGCAATATGGATTACGTGCTGGTCTCCTACCTGGCGGCGGAGCGCACCGCTCTGTCCTACGCGGTGGGTGAGTGGGCCCGCATCTGGCCCTTGCAGACGTTGATCCGCGCAACCGGCGCCTATTTCGTGCGCCGTCGTTCGCGCAACGACCTCTACCGGCGGGTTCTGGAACGCTACGTCCACATGGCGACGGAGGGCGGGGTCACCCAAGCGGTCTTTCCGGAAGGGGGGCTGAGTCGCGATGGTGCATTGCGCGATCCCAAGTTGGGTTTGATCGACTACATGGTGCGCGGCTTCGATCCCGAGGGGGAGCGCGACATCATTTTCGTGCCGGTGGGGATCAACTATGACCGGGTCTTGGAAGACCGCACCTTGATCCTGGACCTGAACAAGGACGAAGGGGCGAAGCCAGCGCCGGCCTTTTCGACCACTTGCCGCTTTGTCCTGCGCAATTTGAAGCTGATGGCGCGCGGTAATTGGCACCGCTTCGGCTACGCCTGCGTCAACTTCGGGCGCCCCTTGTCGTTACGCCAGTTGACCGAACACTGGGGCGAGGATCCACGGCGGATGGAGCGCTCGGCCCGTTTCGAGAAGGTGGGCGAGTTGGCCCAGACGTTGATGGCGGCTATCGGGCAGGTGATCCCGGTGTTGCCGGTGCCGCTGGTGGCGACCGTTTTCCTGCGGGCTGGCGAGCAACAGCTCTCAGTACTCGAGCTGAAAGCGAGGGTGGTGGCACTGATGGCCGAAGCGGAGTCGGGCGGTGGCCATATCTACCTTCCGCGCCGCGATCTGGACTACGCGGTCACGGTGGGGCTGCGCATGTTGGAGCTGCGCCATATGGTGGTCCTCGAAGAGGGGCTCTACCGGGTCGCGCCGGACGAGCACCGGGCGTTGCGCTACTACGCCAACTCGATCGCCCACTTGCTGCCGGCAGAGCCTACGAACTGAAATCAGCGACCACCCTCATCGTCCGAGTTCCTCCTCGGTGATCAACCGGTAGGCGGGAGAGTTCATCGGGTCGACGGTGCTCTCAGTTCCTCGATGGTGGCGCACGATGCGCGGTGTTAGGACGATCAACACTTCGCTCTTACTGCTCTTCTTGGCTCGCCGCCTGAAGAGCGCGCCCAGGCCGGGAATCTTCGACAAACCGGGGAGGCCACGCTTGCGATCGTCGCGATCCTCGATGATCATGCCGCCGATCACGAAGGGGGTCTTGTCGGCGATGCGGACCAACGTCTGCACCTGTACGTTGCTGACCACCGGGGCGACGAAGATGCGGGTGTCGGTCCCTCCCGCCTGGGTACTCTCGGATTGGTTGACGCCGCTGACGATGGTCTCGACCTGCATCGAAACCTCGGTGCCGTCAGCGCTGATCCGGGGGCGTAGGTTGAGCACGATGCCTACGGGGAAGTATTCGACCGACTCCTCGATCACACCCACGGAGACGGTCGAGGTGACCACCGGGATCTGCTGACCGATTTGCAGCCGGGCCTGGCGACCGTCGAGGACCAGAACGGAGGGGTTCGAGAGAATTTCGGCATTGCCGGAGCCGACCAGCGCGTGGACCCGGGCGATGAAGCGGCTGAGGCCGCCGGTCAGGGCATCGTCGTAGCCGAAAGTGAAGGGCAGTTGGTTGCCCGCCTGGTCGTTGGCGAACGAGGCGGAGCGCCGGCCTTCGGCCCACTGGTAGGTGACGCCGAGATCCCTGACCGCTTCGCGTTTCACCTGCAAAACCAACGCTTCGATCACCACCTGGGCGGCGGGAACGTCGAGCTGGTCGCGGATCAAAGTCAGGAGTTTGTCGAGCGACTCGCGGTCGTGGGGGTCGTAGGCGATGAGCAACCGTTGCAGTGGATCGGAGGTGGTGCTGCCGTGGAGATAGGTGCCGCCCATCTCGGGCACCGTGCTCATGGTCTCAATGACCTCGTGCTCGCCGCCGGGCTGCAACAGGCTGGTCTTGGACGAGTCTTCAAGTTTGACGATGGCCGGTAGGGCCCACTCGCCGGCCTGGACGGGCGTGAAGATGTGTTCATAGGAGCCTTCGGTTCGCTCGCTCGTATATTCGATGGTGGTGTAGCCGAGCGCCTTGAGGAGGCCGAGGACTCGGTCGCTCTGTACGTAGCTCAACTGGATGACCTCGATCTCGAAGTCGGGATTGCGCTGGGCACCGTCAACCGCCAACGCGGTGGCCATATTGTCGAGGATCTGGTGGAGTTCGTCCAGATCGGGATTGGGGCGCGCCTCGCCATTCACCCTCAGCTCGCCGTGGACCCAGTATTCGTAGCCCGAGACGGGGTGTTGCGAGACGGCGATGTCGAGCGACCGCCTGCCCTCGGGTCCTTGGGCCTGAAGGTGGCGGGAGGCGATCACTCCAGGGACGGTCGAGCGAGTGCTGGTGCCAGCCTCCTGGCTCTCCTCAAGTGCGTAGCCAAGAAGCATCACGGCGCGGGCGGCGGCGTGGTTGAGCAGTCGGTGAGCGGTGCCGGGGGAACACGTCTGACAGTGGGTTGAGAAGGCACGGGGGCCGCCCCCGGACAGATCTTGTCCGAGGGCGGGAAGGGTGAGGAGCCAGGTAACTGCCAGCAGCCAGATCGTTGCTTTGGTTGCGTTCATAATCGGATCTCCTGGGTAGGTAGGGTTGCCGGTGCTTCAGGTCAGATGCACAGGTTGCCGAGAGAGGTCTTGAAACAACCCTTGCTGTTGACCCCGACATCAAAGCTGCCGAAGGGGCTGAGCGACCCCTTGGCCGTCGCCTCCACTTTGCTGGTGGTGACCTTGAGCTTCAGCTTTCCGCTAGCCGGGCCGACTTTGATGCCGCCCTTCAATACCGCCTTCTTGAACTTGTAGCCGGTGAACTCGAAGTCGCCATCGACCTTCGTCCCCCAGACCTTGACGTCGCCCGATCCCGCGATGGCTTGGTTGATCAGGGTGAACTTGCTATCGATCTTGGCGCTGTCGAGTCCGAGTTTGGCCTTGCCCTTGGCGGTGGCCATCACCTGAGAGCCCGTGAAGCTAGCGTCGACGTCCAAACCGCCGAAGTTGAGCGGGCCGACATCGAAGTCGGTCTTGCCGTCGATGCCGATTCCCGAGGTTCCGATCGTCAAGTTGCCATCGACATTCCAAGGTCCCAGCGGCAATCTGCCGGGGATCGAGAGGTTGACCTTGCCGCTGGCGAGGTTGACCGTCCCGGAGAGCTTCTGCTGCTTGTTGCCGAAGCTGTCGAGGACTGTCTGGACGGCGCTGGGCAGCTTGAGGGAGTCCCAGGCGTTGCCGCCGACCAGAGCGGAAACCGAGATCTTGCTCCCTTGGAGGCAGGCCACGCCAGCGCCGAGCGGGAGGTCCAGGCTGCCGATTCCAGGAATCGACAGGCCGGGAATGAACATCGTGCCGCTGACGCAAGCACTGTCAATTCCCGTCCACTTCGAGTTGAAGCGCAGTGCCTGGCTGCCGTTTTCGACCGCGATGCGCAGCTGTCCCGCCTTGATCTCCACGTCGCCACCTAGCACCAGATGGGCGTTCATCGACTCGCGCTTGCCTTTGGCGTTGTTGGCCGTGGCGGTCCACGGAATCAAGCCGCTGGCCGAAGCGCCGGCGGTGATACTGCCAATGTCGGTTCCCACCAGACTCTGAATCGCCGCCGCCAAGGAACCGCTAGAGGAGCCCTCGCTTATCGATGAGGCGCGGAAGTAAAAGGAAGGATCGTCAGGGTTGACGTAGAAGCGCGGATCCGAGCCGCCCTGGAGCGGAAACTTGAGGCCGGCACATTGCAATTCGGTCGTCCCCTGGGCATCGAAGTAGAGGTAGGTCTGTGAGTTCTTGACCGGTGCGTCGGGCACGTCTTGCCGTACCTGGGCGCCGGTTGCGAGTCCGAAGGCGACCGAGCCGGAACTCAGATCGCAGCCCTGGAACAATTGCACCTTGACGCTGTTGGCGGTGCCGGTGAGTGTGTTGTCCGCCACCGTCGCCGTGGCTTGATTGAGGGTCAGGCCAGCGAAGCCGATTTGGCCCGTCGCGCTCCAGCCGCTGGCGGTCTGCGTCCAGTTCGCCGTGACCTCGATCCCGTTGATGGTTTGTGTCGTCTCGGCGCTAGCGGGAGCAGCCGCCAGCAGCGTGGTGGCAAGCAGGGTGGCGCCAAGGCCGAGGGCAACCCGCCGAAGGGCGCCGCCGGACTCTGCCTGCGCCCGATCTGGGTTCGAGGGGCTGTGCGTGGCTTGGGTGGTCAGTGGATGTGTCATCGTTCTCTCCTGTCGTTGGTGGCTCGCGAGGAGCCGGGTTAACTGTCGTTTAGCTATGAATGGGTCCGAGCAGCAGCTGGCGAATCGCGTCGCCCACCGCGCGCGGCTGTTCGAGGTGGCTGAAATGACCGCAGTCGGCGATGAAGGAGGTCGTCGCCGCGGGTAGGTAAGAGGCGCTGTTGACGAAGTGGCTCGCCGGCTGCCGGGGGGCGGAGTCGCCTTGAATCAAGGCCACCGGCAAGGTCATCCGCGCGAAGAGTTCGGCGCGGTCCGCGAGTTCGGCCTCCCAGGAGGTCAGTGGTTTGCGAGCCTGTAAGTAAAGCGGCGCGCACTCGGCGATTCCGGGGTGGTGAAACTCCTGCTCGGCACGGGCGATCTCCTCCTCTGGGATCGATTGCTTGCAGAGCTGAGCGTAGGTGTTGCGTACCAGGTGAGGGGCGCGGAATCGTTCGACCGTCTCCCCATGGCTTTCTAGCCTCGCTCTAGAGGGAGGGCCGGGCAGATCGGCGACATCCGCGGCCTGCTGCAGCCGGGCGTAGCGCAACACGCGAGCCGGCCGCGTGCCGGCGATGTAGTCGGCCACCACACTGCCTCGGCTGTGGGCGACGAGGTTGAAATAACAGAGCTTGAGCCGATCGAAGAGGAGGAGGAGCTCTTCCGCGACGCGCAGGGGATGGTAGTCGGAAGGGCGGCGTGAGGATCTATCGGACTGACCAAAACCCTTGAGGTCGAAGACGAAGAGACGATGGTGGCGGGCCAGCGTGGGCAGTTGGTGACGCCAGCCGTACCAAGACTCTGGAAAGCCGTGCAGGAAGACAATCGGCTCGCCCGAGCCGACCTCCACCCAGTGCCAACGCACACCGGCGACTGTGCGGAAGCGATGGGTGACGGTGAGCTCTTGCAGGGTCTCCTGCTCACCGTCGACGTTGCGCTCGTCGCGCGAAGGAGTCGAAGGTGTCGAAGGAGTCGAGGGCTCGCCCTGGGCGAGGCTCTCGGCGGGTCTTGACTGCGATGTATGGGCGGTGTTCATAGTCATTTTCGGTTCGCTCTGGGTTGAATTGGCCGCCCTGTGGCTGGCGGGCGGTGCGACGCTCTAGAAGGTAGGAGTTGGTGCCCTGGCGGGGCCTGATGGAACTGTTGGGGTTTTCTTTGGGCTCAAGGACAATGTGGTAAAGTGTTGAAAACAAAGAAGAAACTCAGACTGTTGAAAGGCGATGGCGATCGAGCCTCAGTTCCAGATCGGAGAGATTCGCGTGCGCCCCGACCGCCACGAACTGGAGGGGCCGGGCGGCGTGACGCGGCTAGAACCGAAGTCGATGAGCGTTTTGAAGCAGCTCATCGGCCGTGAAGGTGAGGTCTGCTCCCGGCGGCAGCTCCTCGACACGGTCTGGAAGGGTCAGTTCGTCGGCGAAGAGGTGCTCACCCGGTGTATCTGGGAGCTGCGCCAGGCTCTTGGCGATGATGCGCGTAACCCGAAGTTCATCCAGACGGTGCCGAAAGTTGGTTACCGGTTGCTGGGGCCGGTTGAGACTCTGGGCGAGTGCAGGCCGGGGAGAAGCGAGGAGAGGGGTGGCCCGCGCCCGAGCGTCGAGCTGACGGCGGGTGCCGACCTACGCCACCGGCGTCAACGGCGAGATCTCCTCATCCTCGCCGGCAAGGTGGAGAGGTTCTGGATTCGTTCGGTACTCGAAGCGGCGTTGCCGAGCGAACCGCTAGAACTGCGCTTGCGCGAGCGGGCCCAGCAGGTGGCCGGTGTGTGGGAGGAGTTCGCCGAGGAGGCCGAGCCCAGTGGTGCTCGCTTGCCTGTGGAGCGGCCTCTGCCCGAGCTTTTCGAGGCCAGCGGCCGGGCGCTGCTCCTCCTCGGCGAGCCCGGAGCCGGCAAGACGACCACCCTGTTGCGCCTAGTGGCGGCTTTTCTCGAAAGGGCGCGCAGAGATCCATCTGAGCCGGTGCCGGTGGTGTTCCAGCTCTCGAGCTGGTCTACGGAGGACGGTGACTTGGCCGCCTGGCTGGTCGCCGAGCTGAATCGGCGCTACCAAATCCCGACCGCGATCGGGCGCGACTGGCTCGAAGGGGGCGAGCTGATGCTCTTCCTCGACGGCCTGGACGAGATGGCCAGAGCCAGGCGCGCCTCTTGGATGCGCGCCTGCAACGAGTTCAGGCGTGGCGCCGGCCTGGTCGGCATCGTCGTGGCTTGCCGCTCGGCGGAGTATGACGAAGCCGCGCGGGCGGCGGAGCCTCTCGATCTTGGCGGTGCGGTGGCCCTGGAGCCGCTCAACCGATCACAGGTCTTGCAGTACTTGGCCCGCATCGAGGGCGATCAACAAGGACTGCGCAGCGCACTCCAGGAAGATCTTGAGCTGCAGCGCTTGGTCGAGTCGCCGCTGATGTTGTCGGTGATGGGGCGGGCCTTCGGCAGCGAGGCCCCGCTCGAAGATGGAGGCCGACAAGAGGATCCGCAAGCAGCCCCGAAGGACCGCCGCCGTAGAGTCTGGTCCAACTATGTCGACAGGATGCTCACCCGCCCCGGCCGCCAGCTGCCCTGCTCGCTCGCCACCGCCCGTGACCGTCTCGTCTGGTTGGCCCAATCACTACGTCGGGAAGATGAGGCGGTCTTCGAGCTGAGTCGACTGCAACCGAGTTGGCTCGCCGGTAGGTGGGATCTCGCTGTGTACCTACTCCTCTCGCGCTGCGGCGCTGGCCTCTATCTCGGCCTGACCCACATGGGGATTGCTTGGTGGCTCGGCTTCGACCGCCATCTTGCCCTGGTGGTCGCCGCCGGTCCGATCGCCGGTTTGGCGGTGGCCTTGCTCGACGGTATTAGGGCTCGGCATCCCCTGGTTGGCCGCCGTCTTTTGCTGGCTTTATACCCCTTGATCGTCTGGCTCGTCAGTGGACTCGTGGCCGTGGCGGTGATGGCTCCCAACTCCTCGCTCTTGGGTGCGATCCGCGCCTTCTTCATTCTCGGTCTGAGCTTCAGCCTTCTGTTTGGAACCCAGGCCGGCCGCCGCCCGATCGCGCGAGACGTGGGCTATGCCGAGGTGGTTCGCTGGTCCTGGCGCAAGGCAGTCCGTGGCGGCGTGGTCACCGCTGGCGCGGTGCTGAGCGGACATGGCATCTTGTGGGCTTTCTTGTGGGCGACCCGGAATTCGAACCAACCTTCGGCACAGTTTGGCCTGGAGCCCGGCATCGTCTTCGGCATGATCGGCGCGGTCCTCTTTGGTTTGCGTGGGCGCCGAGTCGAGAAGGGGAACCGCCACGGCTTGCGGCTTCACCTACGCAACGCCGCGATCGGTGGTTCGCTGGTGACGGTGAGTTTGTGGCTGGCGCTGTCGCTTTCCCAATTGGTTCCTTGGATGATCGTGGGCCCGGATCCCGCGTCGCTCGAAGAGAAGCGCAAGGGATTGCCGCTGATCGCCGGGGTGACCGGATTCCTGTGGTTCGGAGGGCTGGACGCGATCAAGCACCTCAGCTTGCGGGCCCTTCTCGGCTGGCGCGGTCTACTCCCTTGGCGGGCGCGGCGATTCCTGGATTTCACCGTCGCACGGGCTCTGTTGCGCGCCGTAGGCTCCGGCTACCGGGAACTGCTCGACTATCTGGCGGACGAGCCACAGCGCTACAGGTAGGACCCGGTTCCGATCGGCGCCGCCAAGAGCTCATCGGGAATCCCGAAGGCGTCGACAAGCGCTAGTGCCTCGCCGCGCACCTCCATGCACAGATCGTTGATCTGCTTGCGGATCGCCTTCGCCTTGGAGGGCTCGACGTAGCCGTGGCTTAGGAACCAACCGCCGTCTTCGTCGATCCGCCACAGGGCGTAGAGGCTACGTAGAGATTCGAGAACCTGGCGAACGCCATCGTCCTCGCACTCCTCGATGGCGGCGACGAACTGTTCCAGGACCACCCGTTCGACATAGCCCTTGGAGAGGGCGACTAGGTGGTTCTGCACGTCGTTGAAGGCCTCGAAGGGATCGACCTTGTCTTCCAGCCGTTTCTTGATTCTCCGCGCCACGGTCGAGAGCAAGTGTTGCTCGCGGTAGCGCAAGGCGGAGAGTTGAAAATCGCTTCCGCGCAGGTGATCCGAGTCGGTGTTGCGGGTGACGATCGGGTTGAGCTCGGCCAGCGCCACGGTGGCTTGGTGGGTGATGTAGCGCATGATGGTGCCGAAACTCATCTCGCCGAATTGGCGCCGGTAGGTGGTCAGCAGGTTGCGGGCCACCAGCTGGAGCAAGACGATATTGTCGCCTTCGAAGGTGGTGAAGATGTCGGTGTCTTCGCGCAGTTTTCCGAAGCGGTTTTCGGTGAGATACCCCTTGCCGCCGCAGCATTCTCTGCACGTTTGGAGGATGTCGACATTCAGCCAACTCGCCATCGCCTTGAGGCCGGCGGCCAGCCCTTCGACCTGCCTCGCCGTTTCGCTGGTGCGCTGGGTGTAGAGGCGGACTAAGTGACGCTGGGCGAAGCTGTATGCGTAGAGGGCGGCCAGCCGCGGCATCAGGCGGCGCTGGTGGGTTCGGTAGTCGAGGATCTGGATCTCGGGACCTTCCGCCGGGCCGAACTGGCGGCGTTTCTCGGCGTAGCGTACGGCGATAGTCAGGGCGCTCTTGGCGCTCGAAAGCGAGGCGGCGGCGATGCTGACCCGGCCGGCGACCAGGGTCCCGAGCATGGTGAAGAAGCGTTTGGAGTCGCTGGCGATGGGGCTCGAGTACTGGCCATCATCGGTGATCTCGCCGAAACGGTTGAGTAGGTTGTCGCGCGGGACGCGCACCTCGTCGAAGTAGAGGCGGCCGTTGTCGACCCCGTTGAGCCCCACCTTGGCACCGCAATCCTCGATCCGCACGCCGGCCATGGGCTCGCCATTCTGGTCGCGGATGGGCACCAGGACAGCGTGCACCCCATAGCGCTCGCCGGCGACTTCGAGTTGGGCGAAGACGGTGGCCATCCGGCCATGGAGGGCGGCGTTGCCGATCCAGTCCTTGCGCGCTTGCGGGCTGGGGGTAGTGACCACCAACTCGTCGCTGGCCGGGTCGTAGCGGGCGATCGTCTCCAAGTCGCGCACGTTGGAGCCATGGCCGGTCTCCGACATGGCGAAGCAACCCGGCAGTTCGAGAGTGCCGACTTGGGGCAGGTACTTGGCGTGGTGCTTCTCGGTTCCGAGGTGCAGGATGCTGCCTCCGAAGAGACCGAACTGGACGCCGAACTTGATCACCATGCTGGTGTCGTGAAGAGCCAGGGTTTCGAAGGCGGCGATCGCTCCCTCCTCGTTATCTTGGCCGCCGTACTCAGTGGGATAGGCCACGGAGCCGAGCCCTTGGTCGGCTAGCTTTTGGCACCAATTCAAGACCTGGGCCCTGAAGGAGGGGCGGTCGATCTCGTAGCGGTAGCGGAACTCGGGGGCACAGAGCAACGCTTTGACCCGCTCGCGGATCGGCGCCTGGTCGCCGTCGAGAATCTTCCGCAGGGCGGCGACATCGAAGGTAGCCGCCGGCTTGGCTACTGCCTCGGCTGCCCGTTCGCTCGCCGTCGCGACTGGCCGGGGGCCGAGAATCTCCGCCGAGGGTTCCGGGCCGATCAGGCCGAGCGCGACTTCGATCTCTTCGAGGGCGGCGTAGGTCGCGGCGTTGGCTTCGGGGTGGGTGTCAGCGTCGCCGGGAAGGTCGGTTACCTGAGCGAGTTCGAGGCCGAGCTGGGCCAGCGAGCGTTTCTCACCGGGGGCGAGCTTGGCGGCGGTGCGACGCACCAAAGTGAGCAGGGAACGTAGCTTGCGCGCGCTGGGCGGGGCCTCGGGGTCGAGCCAATCGTCGAGCGCGTCGTGGCACGAGGTGGGCAGCGCTTGGCGCATCCGCCCGCGGATCTGCTCGACCTCCTCCTGGCTGAGGTCGCCGTCGGCCCAGGCGACATAGATCAAAGGCAAGAAAGGGAAGAGCGGTCGTTGGACCGCGCCAGCTGCCGTGGTTGGATCGACGCAGGAGGTTTCGGAGTCAAGGTTGCTCATGCAGCAACGGTAGCTCCCCCGATAGCTGCTTGTCCAGAGCGCGATGGTTCGATATCTTGAGCGAGAACTTTGGACGACTTCGGGTGAGGTAGCAAAGGACAACATGCGTCAACCATGGTGGGCGAAGGCAGCCGCTCGACGGGTTTCAAGCCTTGTCGTTGGGGTGGGGTGGGTATTGCTCGCGGCGAGCAGCCTGGTGGCCGAATCTCCGGTGACCGTGAAGATCTCGGCCGAGGCGATGGCCGCCCTGCATGCGGCAGACGTGGAACCGCTGCGCACTTTGGACTACGGCTCCTTCCTGTGGCTTGAGGTCGACGCGGCGGGTGCCAATCGGTTGCCCACGCTGGCGGGGAGTGTTCGGGTGATGGAGGAGGCCGGGCAAGTGCGGGTGATGGACTTTCGCTTCGATCCGCGGGTCGATGGCGAGCCCGAACCCGCCCCGAGGCTGGCGGCTGCCTATGAGGGGAACCAGCTGCGGCTAGTCCAGTTGTTCGGGCCGACGGGTTTTGATTGGCTCGACCAGTTGCAGCTCGCCGGCAGCCCCGTTCTCCAGTACTACCCGCACCACACGTACCTAGTGTGGAGTAGCGCGGACGCGGCGGATACGGTCTCGGC
>QIHU01000415.1 GCA_003231035.1 Acidobacteriota bacterium | reverse complement strand
ACACCCAGAAACTGAGAGCGTGGAGGACCCCGATGACGAGTGCGGAAATCAAGGGCCGGATCAAGGAAATTATCTCCAATGTCTCGAATATCTCGGTGGACGAGATCGGCGATGAAGACCACTATGTTGAGGACTTGAACCTCGACTCCCTGAGCTTGTTGGAGATCGGCGTGGATGTGGACTACTCCTTCAGGCTCGGCCTAGGAGAAGAAGAGATGCGCCCCATCGTCAATGTGGCGCAGGCCGCCGAGCTGGTCTTGGCGCGACTCGCCAAGCAGGAGGCGGAAGCTCCCGAAGTGGCCGAAGTGGCTTGAAAAACGGTGCCGCGAGGATACTGAGGCGAGAATGAGAGCTGTACAAAATCCACGGCGGGTGGTGGTCACCGGCATCGGCGCGGTGACGCCGGTCGGTGTTGGGCGGCAAGAATTCTGGCAAGGGCTGCTCGATGGGCGATGCGGGACAGGGCCGGTGTGCTCGTTCGACACCAGCCCGTACGCCGCCGATCAGGGGGCTGAGATTCAGAACTTCGAAGGGGCGCGGTTTGTCCGTCGACTCGATCTCGAGACCCTCGGCCGGACCTCCCAATTGGCCATCGCCGCGGTCCGTTTGGCCCTGGAGGACGCCGGGGTCGATCCCTTGGGGCTCGATCCCGACCGCTGCGGCGTGGCGATGGGGACGACCTCGGGCGAGCCTCGGGAGATGGAACGATTCGACGACCGCTTCATGGACGATCAGCTCGACCGCGTCGGGCCACGGTTCATGTCGCGCTACCCCTGCCACGTCATCGCCGGCCACGTCGCCCGCGAATTCGACTTCGCCGGTCCTAATCTGATGCTGCCGGCCGCCTGCGCGGCGGGTAACTACGCGGTTTCCGGCGCCTTTGATCTACTGCGCTCCGGCCGGGCTGACTTGATGGTGGCCGGTGGCGCCGATTGCTTCTCGCGCATTACCTACGCCGGCTTCGCTCGCCTCGGAGCCATCGCCCCGGAGCGCTGCCAACCGTTCGATCGCAACCGTAAAGGGATGATTCCCGGCGAAGGCGCGGCGGCGTTGATCCTAGAGCCGCTGGAGCGGGCCTTGGAGCGCAACGCCACCGTGTTTGCCGAGGTGTTGGGCTATGGCCTCTCCTGCGACGCGCACCACATGACCGCCGCTCATCCCCGGGGCGACGGCGCGGCACGGGCCATGGAGCGCGCCCTGCGCGAGAGCGGTTTCACGCCGGAACAGGTGAGCTACGTCAGCGCGCACGGCACCGGGACCCCGACCAACGACCGGTTGGAGGGGTATGCCGTGGCCCGCGTCTTCGGTGAGGCGGCCCGCCGGATCCCGATGAGTTCGGTGAAGTCGATGCTCGGCCACACCATGGGCGCCGCTTCGGCGATCGAGGCGGCGGTCTGCTGTTTGACCGTCCATGACGGTCACGTACCGCCGACCATTCACTTCGAGGAGGCGGACCCCGATTGCGACTTCGATTGCGTTCCCAACCAGGCTCGGGAAGTCCCCGTGGAGTTGGCGATGAACAATGCCTACGCCTTCGGTGGAGCCAACGCCTCGGTCCTCTTCGGTCAATGTAGGCCATGAGATTCCGGTGCCCACCATGAACCCACCGCGCAACGTCGTCATCACCGGCCTGGGGTTGATCTCGCCGCTGGGCGATAGTGTCGCTAAGCTGGGTGAGGCTCTGTGCGCGGGCCGTATTGGCCTGTCCCCCGTTGCCGAGAATGATCGGCAACCCGGAGTGGATGGCCGAGGCTGGCCGCCGGTCGGCGCGGTGGTGGATTTCGACGCCGCGCGCTACCTGGGAGACGGAAACTTGCGCCCCCTCGACCGCGCCGGCCGGCTGGTGGCTTCGGCGGCGGGGCTGGCGCTGGACGACGCGGGGATGGACCTCGACCTGCGCCGGCAGCTGGAAGTTGGCTTGGTGTTGGGCACCATGTTCGGCAGTGTCCACACCATCTCGGCCTTCGATCGCCGGGCGGTCACCGCCGGCCCGAACTACGCCAAGCCGATGGACTTCGCCAACACGGTGATCAATGCGCCCGCCGGCCAAACAGCCATCTGGCACGGCCTCGTCGGGGTTAATTCGACCGTCTCCGCGGGGACCGCTTCAGGCCTGCTGGCCATCGTCTACGCCGCCGAGCTGATCCGGCAGGGGCGCTCCAAGGCGCTTTTGGCCGGCGGTGGCGACGAGCTGTGCGCGGAGTCGAGAGTCGGTTTTCAACAGGCTGGCTTGCTGGCCGGTGGCGGTGTTGACGAGGAGGGGCACGCCACCGCGGCCCGCGCGGTCCCGTTCGATCAGCGCCGCAATGGCTTCGCGCTGGCGGAGGGAGCGGCACTCTTGATGCTCGAGGAGGAGGAAGCGGCCCACCGGCGAGGGGCCCGCATTCTGGGGCGGATCCGCGGCGGGGCCAACCGGTTCGACCCCAGCGGCGGCACCGACCCCGACCGTGGCCGCTCGGTGGTGGCTGGGGCCCTGCGCGAAGCGCTGGCCGAGGCCGACTGGGCCCTCGACGCCGTGGACGCGTGCAGCGCTTCGGCCAACGGCAGCGTGGTGGGAGATCGCACCGAAGCGCGGGCCCTGGGTGAGGTCTTCGGCGACTCGCTGCCGACGATGGCCCTCAAGTCGATGATCGGCGAGGCGCTGGGTGGCTCCGGTGGTCTGCAAGTGGCCGGGCTGATGGCGGCGATGGACTGTGGAGTGTTGCCGGGTATCCATGGATTGGAGGAGGCGGAAGCGGGGCTGTCGGCGACCGTGGTCAGTGCCCGCAGTCGGCGGCTCAAAGTTGATCGAGGGCTGGTGACCGCGGTGGGCATCGACGGCCACGTGGGTGCTCTAGCGGTGGAGAAAGCGGCATGAAGATGCGCTTGACCGAGGCTACCCGCGCCCGCCGTCGCCGCCCTTCGCCCAGCGAGTTGCCGGCCCCGCGTGAAGCCGAGACCGCGCGGGCCGCTCAGCTGCCAGCGCCTCCCGCCACGGTGGAACTCGTCCCGCGCCTCACCGGGCAGGGCTACGGCCCCGAGCAAGTCGCCCAACGTAGGAGCTGGGTTGAGGAGCGAACCGGTGCCCAGTTCGACCACGTGGCCGGCCGGCCGTTGGCGGGCGAGGCGATGCGCGGCAACGTTGAGAACCCGATCGGCTGCGCCCAGATGCCGCTGGGTGTCGCTGGGCCGCTGCGGGTGCGCGGTGAGCACGCGCAGGGCACCTACTACGTGCCGCTAGCGACCACCGAGGGTGCCCTGGTGCGCTCCTACGAGCGGGGGATGGTCGCCCTGACCCGAGCCGGCGGCGCCGTGGCGCGGATCTACCGCGACGAGAACCGGGTGTCGCCGATCTTCGATTTTGAATCGGTGGAGGCGGCCTTCGACTTTGTCGCCGACCTTCCCGACTACTTCGACAGCCTGCGCACCGAGGCGGAAGCGACCACCCGTCACGGCCGGCTGCTGCGCGTCGAGTCGCAGCCGGTGGGGCGCCAGGTGATCGTCAGTTTCTACTACTCGACGGCCGATGCGCAGGGCATGAACATGATCGTCAAGGCAACCGAGCGGGCCTGCCGCTGGCTCGCCGCCGAGGCCGGCGTTTCGAGTTGCTATGTGTTCAGCGGCTACAACGGCGAGAAGCGCGCCGCCGGTTCGCTGCTCGCCGGGGGCAAGGGCAAGAAGGTGGTGGCGGGTGCGTTGCTGCCGCGGCGGCTGGTGAAGACCTTCTTTCGCGTCACCCCGGAACGGTTCAGCCACCTCTGGCGGCGCACCGTGGTGGGCCACCTGGCGACCGGCGCCATCGGCTACAACGGCCATTACGCCAACGGTTTGACCGCCCTGTTTATCGCTTGCGGTCAGGATGTGGCCAACGTCGCCAACTCGGCGCTCGGCATCACCCAGTTCGAAGTCACCGCCGAGGGCGACCTCTACGCCAGCGTCATGCTGCCCTCCCTGTCGATCGCCACGGTGGGTGGCGGCACCGGGTTGGGCAGTAGCCGCGAGTGCTTGCAGGCGCTCGGTTGCGCCGGCACCGGTGGGGTGGGCAAGCTGGCCGAGATCACCGCGGCGACCCTTCTCGCGGGCGAACTCTCCTTCGGTGGGGCGATCGCCAGTGGCGAGATCGTCGCCGCCCATGAGCAGTACGGTCGCAACCGTCCGCAGGCCGTCGAAGGCCAAGAAACCGATGCGGATCAGGGCGACAAGGGGGCAGGCTCGTGAAGCGGCCCTTCCGCGGTCTACGCCGTCGCCCGCCCGCCTCGCGCTACGACGCGGTGATCATCGGCGCCGGAATCGGCGGTCTGTTCACCGCCAATCTCCTGGCCCGCGCCGGCCTCAAGGTCCTGCTCACCGAGCAGCACTACATGGTCGGTGGCTACTGCTCGACCTTCAAGCGCAAGCGCTACACCTTTGACGCCGCCACCCACTTCTACCCCCTGCTCGGCAACCCGGAGACGCTCACCGGCAAGCTGTTGGGCGAACTCGGGATCGAGACCGGTTGGGTGAAGATGGATCCGGTCGACACTTTCCACTTCCCGGACGGTTCCCGTTTTGAAGTGCCGGCGGATTTCGAGAGCTATAGCGCCATGCTGCACCACCAGTTTCCGCACCAGAGCGAGGCGCTCCATCGCTTTTTCGCGGAGGTCAAGGAGGCTTACCTCAAAGGCCTTCTCTGCTACTTCCGACGCCGGGACTGCGAGTTGCTCGGCCGTTATCGCTGGTTAACGGTCCGCGAAGTGCTCGACCGTCACTTCACCGACCGCAAGCTCAAGCTGCTGCTCACCGCCGACTGCCCGCACTGGGGCTCGCCGCCGAGCCGCACTTCGTTTGTCTTTGACTCGATGCTGCGCCTCTCCTATTTCCTGGGGAACTACTACCCGCGGGGTGGCTCACAGGCTTTCGCCGACGAGCTGGCGCTGCGTTTCGAGGAACTCGGGGGAGACATTCTGACCTCCTCGCGGGTCAACCGGATTCGGGTGCGCGGCGGCCGCGCCATCGGGGTCGAGGTCGAGACCCTGCGCGGGGCGCTCACCGGAAGAAGGCTGATCGATGCCGAAACGGTGATCTCGAACGCCGATCTGAAACTCACCCTAGAGCACCTTCTACAACCGCGGTGGGTGGATCCCCAGCAGCTCGCGGCGCTCGGCCAGCGCCGCGAGAGTTACCCTTGTTTCTTGGTCCACCTGGGGCTACGGGGGGTCGACGACGCTGACCTGGAACGGGCGCAGGGCTACTACTGGCGGGAATGGGATGCCGACGAGGTCGGACGCTCCAGCCTGACCTGCAAGATCTTCAGCCCCACCTTGTACGAACCGGCGATGGCGCCCGACGGTGGCCAGATCGTGATCCTGCAGAAGGTTCTAGAGATGGAGCCGGGGGCGGTCGAAACGTGGAGCGCCGAACGGTGGGCCGCGCACAAGGCCCGCCTCGAACGGTTCATGGTGGCGCAACTCGAACGGGCGATCCCCGGGATCGGACGCAAGATCGTGGTCCAGACCAGCGCCAGCGCCAAGACCTCCTGGCGCTTCACCCGCAACAGCGGCGGCGCCATGCTCGGTTGGGAGATGTCTCCCGACCAGCTCGGTGCCGACCGCCCGGACATCGAAGGGCCGGTCAAGAACCTCTACCACGTAGGCCACTGGGCTCGTCCCGGCGGTGGCATTACGCCGGTGATCGTCTCGGCGATGCACGTCGCCGAAGCGGTCAGCGGCAGCGCGACCACGACGGTTTCCTCTCTCCCATCCACTCGACCGGTTCAATCCGCGGCCAGCCGTTGAAGCAGGAGACCCGACAATGACCCGACGCGCCCGCACCTTCTTCCACTTGACGCTGGCTCCAGTGCTGCTGATGGCGGTGGTGATTCCGGCGGCGGTGCACGGATTTGCCAAGCGCGACGCCGCCCATGCCCGCTTCTATCAGGTGGGCAGTTCGGTCAATACCTTCCTCAAGGAGTATTGCCAGGGGATCGAAGCGGCCTTCGCGGCGGGAGATGTCTCCCAGCTCTCCTCCTTCTACGCCTCCTCCTACCGGGCGCCGGGGCGCGGCCGCTGGCGGCTTAAAGAGGTGGCTCCAGAGGGAGGGGCCGAGGTGGCTCGGTGGGTGGTGGTCGACGATACGGCCCTCGATCGCGATGGCCTCGACGCGGAGCTGGCGCACTATTTGGGCGGCCTCACCGCGGTGGAGCGCACGGCGTGCAAGATAAACCTGATCGAGGAGATCGTTTTCGGATCCCCAGGCCAGGGACTCGGCGAGAACTCGGGGCGCGAGGTCGAGTTGACCGTCAAGTACATCCTCGACGGCGCCGACGCGGAGGGGAGAACGCTGCAAGATCGGCGCTTCTACCGCTGGACCCTGGTTCGGGAAACGACCGAGAGCACCGGCGCCAGCGGCTGGAAGATCGCGCGCGATGAGTTGCTGCGCGGAGTTCGGGTAGCGGGCCAGCAGGCCACCTTCGTGGAGGTGGAACCGGCCAGGCTGGGGATCGATTTCGCCCACCGCCGCGATCCGGCTCTCGATCCCACTCGCGAGGGGGTGAACCTTTACTTCGGGGTGATGCAGCACGCCTCGGGCGGGGTGGTGGCGACCGATATCGACGGCGATGATGACGTTGACCTCTTCTTTGCCGACGGCGTTGCCTCGCGCCTCTACCTCCATACCGGCATCGGACCCGATGGCCTGCCGACCTACCGCGACGCCACCGCCGAGGCGGGGTTGAGCGGCCTGGGAGCGGTCCACAGCGCCCTCTTCTTCGACCACGACAACGACGGCGACCGGGACTTGTTCGTCGGTCGCTACCTGAGTCCCAGCCGCTTCTACCTCAACCTCGGTGGAGCCCGATTCGTCGACCGCTCGGCCGAGATGGGGCTCGATTTCGTCACCACGGTGAGTTCGGCGACCCTGCTGGACTTCGACCGCGACGGCTATCTGGACCTCTACGTGGGGGCCTACGGCAATGCCTTCGAAGCGGTGCCGAGGTTGCCCTTCTACGCCAGCAACGGCCAGCCCAACCGCCTCTTCCATAACCAGCAGGGTCAAGGTTTTAGCGACGTGACCCGGGGCAGCGGTGCGGGTGACGGCGGCTGGAGCCTGGCGGTGGCGGCGGCCGATGTCAACGGCGATGGCTGGACCGACCTGGCGGTGGCCAACGATTTTGGCAAGAAGAGTCTGCTCATCAACGGCCACGACGGCACTTTCGAAGAGACCACCCGCGCGGCTGGGGTGGTCGACTTCTCGGGCGGAATGGGCTTGACCTTCGCCGACTTCGACGGCGACGGCGACCAGGATCTGTACACCTCGAACATCAACTCCAACCAACGTTGGTTCGGCGAGGACGCGACGGTCAGCCAGTACGTGCGCAACATGATGCGCAGTCGCTGGATGATCTCCGACGCGACCCAGTTCTTCCAGGTATACCGCCTCCTCGGTTCGCGCTGGCGCGAGATGGGGAAGATGATCGGTGAGGGCAACTCGCTGTTTGAGAACAGCGGAGACGGCACCTTCGTCGAACGCCACGACAGCGATACGGCGCGCGCCGGGTGGAGCTGGAGCGTCGCCTTCTTCGACTTCGACAACGACGCCGACCTCGACCTCTACGCCGCCAACGGCTGGATCAGCGCCACCCCGGGGACAGATTTATGACTACCCTTCACCCAGGGCGCGGTCGCGCACATTCAGCAGTTCAAGTCGGGCCTCTTCTTCAGCCCGGAGTTCGTGGGCACCAGTTCGTGGAACGGCTACGAGCAAAACTGCCTCTTCGCCAACGCTGGCGGCGGCAAGTTCTTGGATGTGGCGCGGCCGGCGGGCGCCGCGGTGATTCGGGACAGTCGCGGAGTGGCGGTGGCCGACCTCAATGCCGACGGGCGGCTCGATCTGGTGATCAACAACAACGCCGCGCCGCCCACCGTGTTGATCAACCGGGCACCCCGGTCGTCGGGCACTGGCGGTTGGCTGAGTCTGCGCTTGACCGGCGGCGCGGGCAGCAATCGCGACGCTATCGGTGCCCGGGTCCGTCTGTGGGCTGGCGGTCGCGGCCAGACGCGAGTGGTGGAGGCCGGTTCGGGCTATGCCTCCCAATCGTCACACGAATTACATTTTGGTCTCGCCTCGGCCGAACGGGTAGAGACCCTGGAGATCACCTGGCCCAGCGGCCGGGTACAGACCTTCAGCGGCGCGCAACTCAGCCACCGGCCCATTCTCGATCGGCGCAGTCTCGATCGGCCCAGGCTCGATCGGCGCTGGTCGATCGAAGAGGGCGAGGAGCTGAGAAGGCGCGACCCGCCGTCGCAACGCATGGCGGCGGTGACCACCGACCGTTCCATGAGGGAGCAGTGAGATGTCGAAGAAGACGCGTGGAATAATTCTCTGGCTCTCGCCAGTGGCCGTGCTGTTGCTGCTGGCGGTGCTAGGGCGAATGCAGATCGATCGCTGGGAGACTAGCGCGCAGCAGCTGGCGACCACCGGCAAGGGGGCGATCGCCCTGTTCAAGGAGCTGGCGGCGGGGCTGGAAGCGGCCGAGATCGACCGTGTTGTCGCCTGCTATGCCGACTCCGGTTCGGTGGGCGATGGCGGGTGGCGTGAGACCCTGTCGTCCGAGCGCGACGGGGTGCGCCTCTTGTCGTGGCAGGCCGAGGCTCCGGGCAGCGACCGGGAGGAGGTGGGCCGCCGGCTGGCGAGCTTCCGGGACCGTTTCGCCAAGGTTGAGTCGGTCAAGATGAAGCTCGATTCGGTCGAGCGCATCGAGTCTCCCGGCCATGCGGTGGTGCGGGCGATCCTGTGGATGCGCGGCCAGCGCGCGGACGGGAGCGTCGTCGAGTCGCAGGCCTTGCTGCGCATGTGGATCGACGAGTCGACAAAGCCAGGGGGCGAGGGGTGGAAGATCGGTCGCCAAGAGCTGCTCTGGGGGCAGACGGTCGAGGGCTCGGCCCGTGGTTTCGTGGACGTCGCCGCGAGCACTGGCCTCAACCACCGTGGTCGCCAGAACCCAGAGTTCAAGACAGCCGAGTGGGAGCCGAAGAGCTTCGGCATCATCAAGTACGGCTCGGCCGGGGTGGCGACCGTCGACTACGACGGCGACGGCCACTACGATCTCTTCTTCGCGGACGGCGCCTCCTCGCGTCTCTACCGAAACTTGGGGGCAGACGGTTTCGTTGAGACCACCGCCGCGGCCGGCTTGCCGGTCGACGTCCCAGGGATCAACGTCGCCCTCTTCGCCGACTTCGACAACGACGGCGATGCCGACCTCTTCCTAGGCACCTTTACCCGCCAGAGCTTCCTCTTCGCCAACAACGGTGACGGCACCTTCACTGACCGTTCGGCCACCGCCGGGGTGGGAGGCTACTTCGTCACCGTGGCGAGCGCCGCCGACTACGACGGCGACGGTCTGCTCGATCTCTACGTCGGCCGCTACCTCGATCCGCGGGTCGATCTACCGACGACCCTTTTCTACACCCGCAACGGCCAGGGCAACACCCTGCTACGCAACACCGGAAACCTGACCTTCGAGGACGTCACCGAGGAGGCCGGGGTGCGCGAGGGCGGGCTGACCCTGGGCGTCGCCTGGGCCGACTACGACGACGACGGCGACCCGGATATCTACGTCGCCAACGACTTCGGCCGCAACGCCCTCTTCGCAAACCTTGGCGACGGTCGGTTCGAGGATGTCTCCACCCAGGCCGGAGCGCACGACTTCGGCTTCGGCATGAGCGCCGCTTTCGGCGATGTCGACAACGACTTGGATCTAGACCTCTACGTCTCCAATGTCCACTCCAGCCAGCGCTGGTACGGCCAGTCGGCGACCTTGCACCAGTACCTGATGACCAGCGTTCGCCAGGGGACCATCTTCGAAGACTTCTCTGTCTACCGGGAGATCTTCTCGCTCGCCGGCTCCTCGTGGGGCGACTACGGCGACCGCATGGTCAAAGGCAACAGCCTACTGATTAATGATGGCGAGGGCGGTTTCGTCGACGTGGCCGAAGAGTCGCGGGTCAATCCCTTCGGCTGGTACTGGGGCTCCGGCTTCTTCGACTACGACAACGACGGCCGGCAGGATATCTACGCCGCCAACGGCTGGATCAGCTCGCGCAGCTACGACGATTTATGACTGCCCTACATCTTGAGCGCGGTCGCGCACATCAGTGAGTACAAGACGGGACGGTTCTACAGTGACGAATATCGCGGCGACATGTCGTGGAATGGCTACGAGCACAACGTGCTGTTGCGCAACGATGGCTGCGCACCCGGGGGGGCACCACGCTTCGTGGACGTGGCGATGGCGCTCGGCGCCGACGACGTGCTCGACTCGCGCGGCGTCGCCTTCGTCGACTTCGACAACGACGGCGACCTCGATCTGGCGATCAGCCACAACCCCGGCGACAATGGAAAGCAGACGGTGCCCGCTTCCCTGCTGCGCAACGACATCGGCCACCATCGACACTGGCTGGCGGTCGAACTGATCGGCACCCGGAGCAACCGCGACGCGGTCGGCGCGGTGGTCTACGCCGAGGCAGGCGATCTTCAGCAGATGCGGCTGCGCGAAGCCGGTTCTGGCTATGCCTCGCAGCACTCGGGTCGGCTCTATTTTGGCCTCGACGATCACCAGCTTGTCGACCGCTTGCGGGTGCGCTGGCCCAGTGGCACCGAGGAGAGCTTCGAGGGGCTGGCGGTCAACCAACTGGTGCGCATCACCGAGGGGGAGGGGCTCGAAGTGGTGCGGCTTGAGCCGGTTGTCACCTCCTCCGTGGATGAAGCCGGCGCGCCGCCGGAGGCCGGACCGTGAAGAGGGGCTACACGGGTTTGGTCGCCAGCCATGGGCAGCTGGCCCGGCGACTGCTCAGTGCCCTCGAAGGGCAGAACTCCGACCGCGCAGTGCGGCTGGCGACGAGCTGCGCCCAGCTGGTGGCAAGCCAAGACAGCGGCGAGCTGGAAGCCTTGGTCTATCTGGCGGATCGCTCGGACCCCGATGCGGATCAGGTTCGCCGCGAGTTGCAAGATGCCTTGGACTGGGGGGCTCGTCACCTGGTGGTCATCTCTAGCGCCGAAGCGGTCGCGCCCCATCACCACCACCCGGGGTTGATCGCCGAGGATCACCCGCGGGCCTCGGCGGGAGGGCACCCCATCGCCGATCGCTGGCTAGCGCTCGAGGCGGCGGCGCGGGAGGTGTTGGTCCAGCAAGTGGTGGGGGAGCGGGCGCCGCTGACCCTTCTGCGGCCAGCGCCGATGCCGGTGGTTGGCGGTGAGGACTACTGGAGCCGGTTGTTTTCCGATCGCTTTGCCGCCACCGTCGCTGGCTTCGATCCGACCCTCCAGCTGTTGAGTCCCACCGACCTCGCCACTGCTCTGATCGAGGTGCTGGGCGGCCGTTTGGCCGGCCTATACCACGTCGCGCCGCGCCAGCCGATTCCGCTCCACAAGGCTCTACGCCGCTCTCGCGTGCGCCGGCTTCCGGTGATGGTCAACCTCGCCTTCCCCCCGGCCACCCGGCGGGCCTATCTGACCTACTCGTGGACGGTGTGCTCGCGCCGGCTAGAGGAGGAGACGGCCTGGCGGGCGCGCTCGACGAGCGCCGAGGTGCTCGACGCCTTCGCCGTGCACCGAGGCCGACCGGCGGCGACCGTCCACGGTGCGGCCGAGCGGGAGTTCGAGCGCCACGGTTTCGATGGCTACGGCCTCGATCGCGGCTACATCGCCCGCTTGGGGCGCACCCTCTTGGGCTTCGTGCACGATCGCTATTGGCGAGTCGAGATCGCCGGGATGGAGCGGATTCCGCAACAGGGCCGCGCCCTGCTGGTGGGCGTGCACCGCGGCTTCATGCCTTTCGACGGGGTGATGGCCTTGCACAGTGTGGCTCGCTTTAGAGGGCGCTATCCCCGTTTTCTCATCCATCCGGCGCTCTCCAAATTCCCCTTCCTGGCCAACTTCATGAGCAAACTGGGCGGCGTCTTGGCATGCCAGGAGAACGCCGACCATGTGCTCGAAGGTGAGGGCTTGCTAGGGGTCTACCCCGAGGGGATCCGAGGTGCCTTCACCCCCTACAAGCGGGCCTACAAGCTCGGTCGCTTCGGCCGCGATGAGTTCGTCAAGACGGCGCTGCGCCACCAGGCGCCGATCGTCCCCTTCGTCACCGTGGGCAGTGCCGAGATCTTTCCCATCCTCGGTGCCATTCGGTGGCGCTGGTTGCGCCGCTTGACCGAGTGGCCCTACTTCCCAATCACCCCGACCCTCAACCTGGTGCCGCTGCCTTCGAAGTGGCACACCTGGTTCCTCGAACCGATCCATGTGGAGGCCGATCACCCCCCGGAGGCTGCGGACGATCCCGAAGTGGTACGGCGGCTCTCGATGGAAGTGCGTCAGCGCATGGAGGCGGCGATCGCCGAGATGTTGGAACGGCGCAAGGCCATCTTCTGGGGCTCGATCTTCACCACCGCCGACGGTCGCCAGCCGCGGGCCGTCCGGGGCGAAGGACTGAATTTGAAAGCCTCTTCGGGAACTCTGAACTCAACCACGGGAAGCTTGCGATGAACAGACTCTCGGCCTTCGATCCTCGGCCCTGGAGAGCGGTGCTCCTCGTCCTGCCGCTCCTCGCCTTCCTCGCTTGCGGCGGGACCACGGTGCCCGCTGAAGTGGTCTTGGGGAGCGAAGCTCCCGACTTCGAACTGACCGCCCTCGATGGCACCACCGTCGACAGCCTCTCCTTGGCTGGGCGGCCGGTGGTGATCAACTTCTGGGCCACCTGGTGCATGCCTTGCCGCAAGGAAATCCCGGAGTTGCGCCAGCTCGCCGCCGAGAGCGAAGTGCAAGTGGTCGGCATTGCCCTCGATGAGGGGGGAGCGGAGAGCGTCAGACCCTTCGTCGAGGAACATGGAATCGACTATTTGGTCTTGCTCGGCAACCAGAAGGTATTTAAGCGCTTCAATGGCTACACCATCCCCTACACCCTGCTACTCGGCGCCGACCGTGAGATCCTCGGCATCTACCGTGGACCGACGACCCGCGAGGCGATCGAGCGCGACCTGAGCTCGGCACTTGCCCGGGCCGTAAGGGGGGAATCTTCCGGGGAGCAGTCTTCCCTCGGGGGCGACAGCGGGAGGTATGGCGGGTGAGATCCAACCCTTCCACGGCTTCGCCTAGCGGCGGGTTCAGCCGCTTGCGCCACGTCTTGCGGGTGCTCCTGCGCCAGGGGTTTGCCTGGGGCCGGTATCGCCTCAACCGTCACCGCGCCGTGGTGTGGTGCTGGCGTCGGTTAGGGAGACCGCGAGAATTGGTCGATCCCTTCGAGCCGCAGAAGCTACAAGCCCTTTTCGAGGAGTTGGGCGGTACCTTCATCAAGTTCGGCCAGATGCTCGCCTTGCAGCCGGACATTCTCTCGATCGAACACTGCAACGCTCTATTCAAGCTGCTCGATCGCGT
>QIHU01000183.1 GCA_003231035.1 Acidobacteriota bacterium | reverse complement strand
TGAAGAACGGTTGGACTTGGTTTGCGGTACGCAAGAGTCTGGGGATAAACTCGTCGATCTTTGGCGCTTTGAGGAGCTAGCTGTTAGGGCCGCCTTCGATCGGCTCTGCAAAGCCAGGAGCAGATTTTTGATCAGTTTCGATCTCGACGCAGTCCGTACAGCCCTTATCGCCTCGATCGATTCGCTGGGTCGGCCGGCGGAGCGAAACTTTGCCCGCCAGCTGCGCCGTTTCCCTCATTTGCTGGAAGCCCGCTTCGGCCGTGCGCGCCGAGTCCTAAGCCTCATCGAGGGGCAAGGGGGCCGAGTGCTCGATGCGGGGTCCGGGACCGGCTTGAATTCGGTACTCTCGATCTTGGCGGGAGCCTCCCAGGTGGTGGCGGTGGAACTCAACCCGGTACGCTTGGAGGTCGCTCGCGACCTGGTCCACCGCCTTGGGCTGAGCGACCGGATCGAGATTATCGAGCAGGACATTCTGACTCTGGATCTGCCGGCGATGAGTGTGGACGGTGCTTACTCGAACGAGTTCTTGGAGCACGTGGTCGATACGTCGACGTACCATCGTTTGATCGCGGGGTGGCTGAAACCGGGCGGTTCCGTCTACGGGCGGACCGGTGCCAATGGTCACAACTGGTTCTACAAGGTCTCCTTTGCGCGGCTGTGGACGCGGACCGACCGGGAGCTTTACCAGGGGTTGCGCAAGGAGATGCTGGTCGCGAGCGCACCTGACTTGCCCGGCGATGTCGCCGAGCGTTTGGCGATCGCGACACGGGGGTGCGACAGCCTGGAGATCGATGCGGCGCTCAGCCGCTGGCGCCAGGATGGATGGATCGGGCCGGCGAACAAGGCGGTGCCCAAGAACCCGGAGACGGGGGTTTACTACGAGAAGCTGTGCTTTCCGCGCGAACTGACCGATGAGCTGAGAGAGGCAGGGCTCGAAGCGCGCTCGCTGGCCCCCAACTTCCGCCACGCGTCTGCTCCCAGTCCGCTCAAACGGTGGGCGATTCGGGGAGTTGGGGCCATGCTCCAGTCGACCCATCCGGTGAGCCTCTTTGTCGCGCCGTGGATCGAGGTTCTGGGGACCAGGCCCACCACTGAGCCGGCTAGCGCGTCGAGCGCCGCCGCCGCTTCTGGACCTACTCGCTCTTGACCCGCTCCGCGCGCGCCCCGCGTGGCCGGCTTCCCAACGCCCTCATCGCAGGGGCGCAAAAATCGGGCACCACCAGCTTGCACCGGGGGCTAGAGACTCATCCCCAGATCTTCTTTCCGAAGGGAAAACAGGAGATCCACTTCTTCGACGTCGCGGCGAACTACGCGCGCGGCCTGGACTACTACGCGGCCCTCTTCTCCGGCCATGGCGGCAGGCCGGTGGTGGCGCAGACCTCGCCTCTGTATCTCTATGAACCGGCGGTGGCCGGACGAATTTTTGAGGCCCTTCCAGAGGCCAAGCTGTTGTTTATTCTGCGTAATCCCGTCGATCGAGCCTATTCCCACTATTGGCATGAGGTGCGCTACGGATACGAGAAGCTCTCCTTTGCCGAGGCCTTGGCAGCGGAACCGGAGCGGCTGAAGGGGGACTTCGAGGCTCGCCGTCATTGGTCTTACTTGGACCGAGGCCGCTACGCGGTGCAACTCCGGCGATATCTCGATCTCTACCCGGAAGAGCAGATCATGGTTTGCCTTCAGGATGAGTTGGCCCGCGATCAGCCGCGGCTCCTGCGGCGCTGCGCCGCCTTTCTCGGGGCCGACTCAGGGTATTCCGGTTGGGTACCGGCGGGTGAGGCAGGCTCAGGGGCCGGTCCGGTCCGGCGACACAACCGGGCCCGGGTGCCTCGAATCGCGCTGCTGCAAAGGATGACCCGGGGGCTGCGCAAGAGGTCGCGGACGGCTGCCGCCCTGGTCGACGCGGTCAACTTGCGACCGATCCGCTACCCACCGATGGCCGATGAGCTGCGCCAACGGCTCGAGGGCGAGTTGGCTGGTGAGATCGAGCGCCTGGAGTCGCTGATCGGGCTCGATGTAGCCTCCCGTTGGCTGCCGACGGTTCGGCCGAGCGCGGGAGACAGAGCTTCGCGAGGGTTCCGGTGAGCGGAACCGCTGGCGAGGGGGGGCGTAGGTTCTACGTGGTTGGAGGGGAGCAGCGCAAGGGGGCGATGCACCTTGACGAATGGCATGGTTTTCGTCGCGGCTTGATCTGTGAGGTCGCGGTGGACGAGGGCAGCTACCGGGAGGTGACGGGGTGGATCTCTCCCCGTGACGTGGTGGCCGACGATCCCGAGACGGCGATTCTCTTCAAGGCGGCGACGCGGGTGGGGGATCGTCTCTACACTTGTACGCAGACCGAAGTTCTGATCTTTCGGTTGCCGGACTTCAAGCAGGTCGGTTACCTGTCGCTTCCCAGTTTTAACGATGTTCATCATGTGCGGCCGACCTCCCGCGGAACCCTGCTGGTGGTCTGCACCGGCCTCGACTTGGTGCAGGAGATTGAGCCACTGGCCCACGGCGAAGGTCGGGTGGTGCGTGAGTGGAGCGTGCTGGATGAGGCTCCTTGGCACCGTTTCGATCGGGCCGTCGACTACCGACGGGTGCTGACCACCAAGCCGCACGGTTCTCATCCCAACTACCTGTTCGAAGCCGACGGTGAGCTTTGGGCCACTCGATTCGAGCAGAAGGACGCGCGCTGTCTGAGCGCTCCTGGGCGTCGGATTGACATCGGAATCGAACGGCCGCACGACGGCATCGTCGACGGGCGGCGGGTCTACTTCACCACCGTTGACGGGCAGGTGGTGATCGCCTCTCTCGATCAAGATCGGGTGGAGCGCGTGGTGGACCTCAACCGCATTGTGGGATCCAGTCTCGCCCTTGGCTGGTGCCGGGGACTTCATTTGCTGTCGCCGGATAAGGTGGTGGTCGGCTTCTCGCGGCTGCGCCCCACCAAGACCTGGCGCAATCTACGCTGGTTGAAGCACCGGGTCGGGCTGCGCGCCACGCCCGGGAACCTGCCGTCGCGCATCGCCTGCTTCGATCTCTCAAAGGAGACGCTGTGCTGGGAGTTCAACGTCGAGGAACATGGCATGAACGCCCTATTCTCGATCCACCCGGTGCTGGAGCGAGACCAGAACCCAAAGTAGGGCATACTCGGGCCACCACGGATTGTGCATGCAGTGCTACTGAAGCTTCCTGCTGCTAGCGTACGGAGGAAGTGGATGTCGGCTCGCGACCCGTGGCTAGCTGCTGAAGAGAACTCACCATGAGAGCGGATCCAACTCAGAGTTATGGCGGAGGCGAACCGGGTAGGCGAGGCAAGATCGCCACTCTGGGTTTATGGACTACGAAAGCTAGCCGGAGCAAGGCGGTGGAGATCGCCTCCGTCGGCCTCTTCCTGATCTCGTTCACCCAGGCGGATCGCCTGCTGGGCAAGGCCGGCCTTCTTCCCCTGAAGCCGTCGTGGATCTTCCTGCTTATCGCTCTGCCTCTCGCGGGGTGCGCGCTTCTTCGCGATTTCTCCAGCTCTCGCGGCGGCCGCCGCACCGTGGCGTTGCTCGTGGGGTCCATGCCGGTGGTGATCCCCTTCGCCGCCATCGCCGCCATCGCTTTGCTGTGGTCGATGCACCCGACGGCCAACTGGTCGCGAAACGGCCTTCATATCCTCCTGGTGCCCTTTGATTTCACCGTCTTTTTCGCTTTTTTGCTGGTGGGGAGTATGGCAACGATTCGTGCCCGCCTCAGCCAGATTGGAATCGCGGCTGGCAGCTTGATGGTGATCACCGTAATCGTGGATGTGCTGTCTCCGGGTTTTTTTTCGAATCAAATGTCGCGCGCCGCCGGTCTCGCCGAGAACGCCAACTCGGCCGCCTTCTTAATCCTCTCCGCCGCGTGTTTGGCGCTGACCTACGGCCGCTCTCGGTGGCGGGACCTGATCATTTTCGGCCTGTCCGGTCTCGCCGTATTGATGACTTTTTCACGGGCGGGCCTGCTCTTGTTTCTCAGTCTGTTGGCTGTCTATTCGTTGATTCTCGGCACCTCCCATAAGGCTCTTTCGCGGCGCCGGTTGTTGCTTCCGGTCGCTTTGGCCTTGGTGGTTTTGATCGCGGGGCTGGGGGTGGCGCGCTTGCTCGCCAGTTTGGAAGTTGGGGTTTTCTCACGCGTCGTGGCACAACAGCGGATCGAGATGTTGACCAGCCTGGATGAGTTTGGCCTCGATGACGACAGCCGGCTTAGCCTTCTTCGCACCTACGGTGAGTTGATTTCGGCGGCTCCATTCGCGGGCTACGGAACGGGCTATTCCTACAGTCGCACCTATGGCCCACACAACCACTACTTCCAAACCTGGACGAATCTCGGCCTGTTGGGACTTCTCGCCTACTGCGCCATCCTCTTGGGAGCCTTGGCGCTGTTCATCGCCCATCGGTGGAGTCCGGGGATCGTCTACATTGCGGTCTTGAGCGGGTGGAGCGTGTTCAGCCACGGGGTCCTCGAACAACGCTCGGTACCGATGATGCTAGGGCTGTTGACCGCGGCAGCGGTCTGCGACCGTCGATCGAGGAGTGCCGATTCCACCCCCTCGACCCCAACTCTGGATTCGCGGTGACCCTACGGTGAAGGCGAGTCAGCGGGTCGGCATCTTTCTACCCTCGTTGCGCGGCGGCGGTGCCGAGCGGGTAGCCTTGAACCTAGCGGTGGAGTTCGTGCGTCGAGGATTAGAGGTCGATCTGATCCTCGCTCAGGCCGAGGGTCCCTATCTGGAGCGCTTGCCGCCCGAGGTTCGGGTGGAAAACCTGGCTGTACGTCGGGTGATGGCGGGTATCCCGCGCTTGTCGCGTTACCTCCGGAGGCGGCGCCCGGCGGCGGTTCTCTCGACCCTGGGTAATGCCAATGTTGCCTTGATTGTGGCTGGCCGGAGGGTGAGGGGAGTGACCCGCCTGATCTTGCGGGAGCCGAACACGGTGAGCCGCGCGGCCGCCCACCCGAGGGGGCTACGCGAACGGCTCTTGCCTTGGTTTATCCGCCGGTACTACCCGCGAGCGGACGCTATCATCGCCAACTCGGTCGGTTCGGCCCGGGACTTGACGGGGCGGCTCGCGATTCCCGAGCCGCTGGTGCACGTCATCTCCAATCCGCTCGACCTGGCCGCGATCCGACGGCAGGCCGAGGAGGAGCCGGCGTTTGAGCTCGCTCCCGGCGATCGGCCGTGGGTGGTTGCCGCTGGGAGGCTGACCCGCCAAAAAGGCTTTGCCGATCTGCTGCGCGCCTTCGCGTTGCTGCGCGCAAGACGACCCGCTCGGCTGATGATCCTCGGCGAAGGAGAAGAGCGGGAAGCGTTGACGCGACTGGTTGCGCAGCTCGATTTGAAATCCTCGGTCACCTTGCCGGGCTTCTCGGACAATCCATGGGCGGTGGTGGCTCGATCTTCCTTGTTTGTCCTCTCGTCGCTTTGGGAAGGACAACCGAACGCCTTGATGGAGGCGGTCGCCCTAGGAGTGCCGGTGGTGGCGACCGATTGTGAGAGTGGGCCGCGGGAAGTCTTGCTAGACGGCGCGTTGGGCGGCTTGGTGCCGGTGGGTGAGCCGGAGCGGTTGGCCCAGGCGATGGAGGAGTCTCTGGCTAGCCGTCACGATCCCGCCGTGCTCCAGCGAAGGGCACGGGAGTTCGCGGTGGAGCGGATCGGCGAGCAATACTTGCGAGTGATGGGGTTGGTGGAGGATTCCGAGGAGGGGGATCGGTGAGCAAGGCCGGCAGCGTGGTGATGTTGATTAGTGGTCTGGAGGTCGGCGGTGCCGAGACCGAGATGGTCCAGCTCAGCGAGGAGCTAGGCGAGCGTGGGTGGACGGTGCGGGTAGTCACGTTGCTCCCGCCGACCGGGTTGGCCGAGCGCCTGCGGGCCGGCGGCATCGAAGTCTCGGGTCTGGCCATGACTCGCGGTCGCCCCAGCTTGCGGGGGGTGCTGAAGTTGCGTCGAAGGCTCGCCCAATGGCGCCCTGATGTGCTCCACAGCCACATGTTCCACGCCAACATTCTCGCCCGCTTGGTGCGCAAACTGGTTCGGGTACCCGCGCAGATCTCCACCGCGCAGAATATCGACGAAGGGGGCCCGTGGCGCGAGCGGCTCTACCGCTGGACGGATCGCTGGGCCGATCTCACCACCCAGGTCAGCGAGGCGGGGGCTGAGCGCTACCTGGCGAGGGGGTTGGTGGCGGCAGGCAAGATGCGGGTGGTGCGCAACTCGGTCGATCCAGACAAATTCGCTCACCAGCCAGGAGCTCGTCTTCAGATCCGAGAGGAGCTCGATCTTGGCGATCGTTTTGCTTGGCTCGCCGTGGGCCACGTGGAACCGCAAAAGGACTATCCAAACATGCTGCGAGCCTTCGCCGAAGGGAAGGAAACGCAGGGCGATTCACGACTCTTGATCGCTGGAAGGGGCTCCCAACTCGACGAGATGACGAGGTTGGCGGCCGACCTAGGGGTGGAGGAGCAAGTGTCGTTTCTCGGCATGCGCGGTGACATTGCTCGCCTGCTCAGCGCGGCCGACGGCTTCTTGATGTCCTCGGCGTGGGAGGGGACGCCACTGGCCCTCCTGGAAGCGACCGCGGCGGGGCTGCCGGCGGTGGCCACGGCGGTCGGCGGCAACGCCGAAGTGGTGGTGGATGGCGAAGGCGGCTGGATCGTGCCACCGGGCGATTCTTCGGCACTGGCCGAGGCGATACGGCGCATGGTCGCTCTCCCCCGTGCTCAACGTCGCCAGTTTGGCCAGCGAGCCCGAGCTCGAACCCTCGAGAAGTACTCGCTGACGCGAACGGTCGACCGCTGGGAAGAGATTTACCGCGCGCTTCTCAGCCAGTCTCGGGAGAGGACGCGAATCGCCGGTTGACCCTTGTGCATTCATGTCGTAGGTTGGCGAGAAGCCCCATTCCTATCCTCCAGGTGGTCTGTTGTAGAGGTTTGCGCTGACTCCGTTCATCCCAGCTTTCGTCGCCTTAACTGTCACCGGCCTGTTGGCGCGGTGGTTGGTCCGCCTGTTGCCGGGCTGGCGAATGGTCGATGTGCCCAACGAACGATCTTTGCATTCCGCGCCGGTACCGCGTGGAGGCGGAGTTGCCGTTCTTCTCGGCCTCGCGATCGCCGCCGCTTCGGCCGGGGTGGTTCATCTGCCTTTTCCGTCACGGTGGTTGGCGCTGCTGGTGGCCACGGCAGTGGTGGCGGGAGTTGGCTTGTGGGACGATCTCTCGCCGCGAGGAGTGTCCGCGTGGTTGCGGTTGGCCGTCCATCTGATGGCGGCATGGTGGGTGGTGGCCCCGGCTGGCGGCATTCCCACCTTGCCGCTGCCCAGCCCCTTGGACTGGCCGCTGGGCCCCTTGGCGGTGCCCCTTGGGGTGCTGTGGGTGGCCTCGGTGGTGAACTTTGTCAATTTCATGGACGGGATTGACGGCATCACTGGCGTGCAGATGGTCGCGTTGGGGGTGGCCTTGGCGATGGCTGGTGGCTGGGAATCGGGATGGCTTGGCCTCGCACTCGCGGCGGCGGCGCTCGGCTTTCTGTGGTTCAACTGGCATCCAGCAAAACTCTTCCTCGGCGATGTGGGCAGTGGTGGTTTGGGTTTCTTCGCCGCGGCGCTGCCCTTTGCTGGTGAGCTGGAGCCGCGCCGCGGAGTGATGTTGGTGGGTATCACTCTCTTTCTCTTCCTCGGTGATGCGACGGTGACCTTGCTGCGCCGTCTCCACCGTGGCGAGCGTCTCTGGGAGGCGCACCGGAGTCACTTTTATCAGCGGTTGGTGATCGCGGGCCTCTCCCACGCCCAAGTCTCCTCCGCGGTGGCGGTCGGTGCCTTTGCCCTTTCGATCTTGGCCGCGGTGGCCTACCGGGCGGATCAACCCTGGATCTGGTGGCTCGGATTCGCCGCCGGTGGCCTGCTCTTGGCGGCGGAAGCTGGGTGGGTGTATCGAAAGTGGCAGTCAAGCAAATAGAGAGGACAAATAGCCGGTGGCGTATCCCTTCGTGGTATGGTCAAAAGACTCTAGTTCTCGCGTTTTCGACTTGCACCTCCGGAGAATTCCGGCGGCGACGCCGAAGACAAGCTCGGTCGAGGGCTCTATACCCTGGGAACCTATAGATGACCCACTCGCGACGACATGCTGGTGCCTTGCCAGCCTTGCGCAACATCAGGCTGCGGCGCTTGGTGGTCCTGCTCCTCGATGGGGGGATTGCGGCGGTCAGCCTCTGGTTGTCGATGTTCCTCCGCTTCGAGGGCAAAGAGATTCCCCCGCCCTATCGCGAGATGATGCCGGTCTTCCTGGTTCTATTGGTCATTGCCCGCCTCGCCTCGACGCTGCTGTTTCGCCTCCATCGGTGGTCGTTTCGATTCTCCGGCCTGACCGACGGCGCGCGATTGGGCTTGGTGGGGCTGCTGGGGACCGGGTTATTCATGGTCGAGATCTATCTGCTGGAACTCGGCAAAGGGCCACCACGATCGGTGGTGCTGATGGAGCTGCTGCTCTCCATCACCTTGATGGCCCTGATGCGCTTTTCGCCGCGAATTCACTGGATCTACCAGGCGGACCGCGAGCGCTCGCGCCGCCACGAGCCACAGCGTACCCTCATCGTCGGTGCGGGCGCGGCCGGCGAGATGTTGTTGCGCGACTTGCAACGTTCCCGAGATCACGGCTATCGGGTGCTGGGTCTTGTGGACGACGATGCCAGCAAGTGGGGCACGATCGTGAGCGGCCGACCGATCTTAGGGGGAACGCAGAACCTGCCCGATTTGGTGCGGCGGCATCAGATCACCAAGGTATTGATCGCTATCCCACGCCTTCCGGCGCAGCGCATTCGGGAGTTGCTTACTCTGTGCAGTGACTTGCAGGTCAGAATCAAGATCCTGCCCTTTTCCCATCTCGACCTGCACGAGAAGATTTCCTCTTCGATGCTGCAAGACTTGTCTCCCGAAGACCTGTTGAACCGCGATCCGGTCGTTTTCGCGGAACAGGGCGAAGCGAGTCCGATCGCCGGTCGGGTGGCCTTGGTGACCGGCGGAGCGGGCTCGATCGGGAGCGAGATTTGCCGTCAATTGCTGGTGGGCGGCGCCGCCAAGCTGGTGATGGTGGACCTCAACGAGAATGGCCTCTACCTGAATCAACGCCGCCTCCAGCATGAGTTTCCGCGGGCGCGGATCCAGACGCACGTTGCCAATGTGCGAGACGCGGCCCGCCTCGCCTCTGTTTTTGAGCTCGAACGGCCCCACGATGTTTTTCATGCGGCGGCGCACAAGCACGTACCGTTGATGGAGGCGGCGCCGTGCGAGGCGATCAAGAACAACGTGCTGGGCACCCTCAACGTGGCCCGCGCGGCCCGTGCCGTGGGGGCTGAGCGTTTCGTCTTCATCTCCACCGACAAGGCGGTTCGACCATCGAGTGTGATGGGAGCGAGCAAGCGGATCGGGGAGATGCTGATCCGCCATCTAGGGCGGGAAGGCTCGACCTACTTTTGTGCTGTTCGCTTCGGCAACGTTCTGGATTCGGCCGGCTCGGTGGTCCCCCTCTTCCGGGAGCAAATCGCCGCCGGTGGGCCGGTGACGGTGACCGATCCTGAAGTGCGCCGCTATTTCATGACCGTGCCGGAAGCGGTCGGCTTGGTGCTCAAGGCGGCCTACGAAGAGCACGGCCACTTGTGCGTGCTCGAGATGGGGGAGCAGATCCGCATTCTCGACCTCGCTCGCCATATGATCACCATGTCGGGATTGACCGCCGAGGTGGATATTCCGATCGTCTTCAGCGGCCTGCGACCGGGCGAGAAACTGGCCGAAGAGCTGCTCGCCGAAGACGAGGAACGGACCTTCAGGAGCGCCGAGAAGATCTTGGTCGCCGAAGGACCGCCGCCGCCGTCGGACCTGCTACGTGGGGTTGATGAGCTGATCGCTAGCGCGCAACGGGAAGATGCGGACGGTGTCCTCGCGCAGCTCCGGGTGCTCGTTCCGAGTTTCCAGCAAGGCGATGGGGCCGCAGCCCAGCCGATCGCCGCTTCCGCTCCGCCGTCCTTACCTTCAGCGACGATCGCTGCCAGCGCCCGCTAGACGGTCCCTCGACCTTCGGTCCTCCAGCGCCGCGCCAGCGATGGCCGCGACCAGCAAGCCCCAGAGCGGGGTGAGGCGAAAATCGAGGAACACGGGAGTGGGCAGTGCCAGCGCTGAATAGCCGATCAAGATGGCGGTGGCGGCGGCGAGAAATGAGCGCCGGGGTCCCAGCGGCGCGACGAGCGTAGCCCGCAGCGTGTAGGCGACGACGAGGAGCAGAGCGGCGAGGGTCAGCAGCGAGCCGAGGATGCCGAGTTTGAAGAGGAGGAAGAGGTAGTAGTTGTGAATGTAGTTCTGCGGCGAGCCTCTCGGCCCGCTCCTCGTGGCGGAGGGGTCGATCTCAGTCATGGAGAACTTGGCTCCCAGCCCGTGCCCCAGTAGCTTGCGCCACGGCGTGGCATCGCGAACTCGGCGTAGAAGCTCCTCGCTCTCTTTGAAGCGAAAACGTAGCGAGTGGTCGGTGGTGGCCTCGCTGCCGGGCAGGAGTGCTCCCAGGGAGCGGAACCGCCGATCGAGGTTGGCCCCTTGCGCCAAGAAGGGGGTGGTCCAGACAGATCCGAGCTTGTGGATTTCCATGCCGTCGATACTCCAGTTGCCCTCCGCGCCCTCTTCCACGTAGACCCAAACGCGCGCGTTGGTGGTGCCTCTTGGAGTGGCGCCGATGATCTGGACCTTTCTCCACCGTTCGAGTGGACCGGTGCGCAGCTTGAGTAAGCCGATCTCGGTTCCCGCCTCGTCACTGAACTTCAGGGCGATGAGCGCCCCTCCCTGCTGGCCACCGCGGATGCGTGCGCGCAAGCGGTAGGCGCCGGGCTCATTCAACGAGAAGGGGCGGGTCAGAGGGCGTGGTGGGTCCACCGCTCGCCACTGGGTCTTGTCCTCCAGGTCGACCCATTTCGGTGGCGGGGGAAGGAGGTACTGCTCCACCCCAAGGTCACGCTGCGGTCGAGACAGCGGGTACTGCAAGGCGGCGAGCGCGCAGCCGACGAGGGCCAGAAGAGCGACCAGGATCCACAGCGCTCGCTGGCCAGGGGCGCGTCGCGCGCCAGCGAGAAGCCAGTAGATCAGCACGGTGGGCCCGACGATGAGCCAGACGCTCCGCGAGGCCGAGCCCACGATATAGACACCGAGCAAGGGGATAGAGCTGAGGGCGACCGCCCGCTGCCATCGGTGTGAACTCGCGGCCAGGGCGAGGACCAAGAGCAGCGCGATGGGAGCGATCTCGTTGATGGAAACGGTGTTCTGGAAGAATAGGCGCAGCACCAACTTGCCCTCCAGCGCTCGGATGAGCCACCGGCCGAGATGGAGAACGATCGCCACTACCGTGGCCAGTGGCAGAGCGAGGACGAGGAGCGACCATCTGCCCTGTCCCAATCGCCAGCCAACCACCGCCGCCAAGGGCACGAAGAGCAAAGAGAGGAGCTGCCCGGCCAGGCTGACGGTGGAGCTACCGGACGCCAAGCCCACCACCGTGCCGAGGATCACCGCCGCCGCGTAGAGGAGCAGAGCTAGCCTCAAGAGTCCTGCTGGCCTGACCCTCGTTGCCGCCGGTTCTCGGCGCGGAAACGTCAGTGAGCCGACCACCAGAAGAGTCCCGAGCAGAGCCAGCGCTTGGAGGCGCAATGCCAGCGTGTACTCGAGGTGGATCGTGGCGTAGGGCACGAGGACAAGGGCCGCCACCAAGAGAGCAAAGAGAGTCTCTCTAGCATCCTGAAAAGGTCCCGCGTAGCGCATTGGGCTGAACTATACTCGCTGCATGTCCACGTCGGATCCCACGCTTCCAAAGAGGGCCAGCGAAGCTGTGCCCACGGTCTGTATCACCGGTGGCGCGGGCTTCATTGGCTCGCACCTGGCGGATGCCTTCGTGGCCGCGGGCCGCAGGGTGGTGGTGATCGACGACCTCTCCTCGGGGCAGCGGGAGAATCTTCCCGATCAAGTCGAACTCCACGTCCTGGATATTCGCGCCCCGGAGGCGGCCGCGCTGGTGCGAGAGCTCGGCCCGTCGGTGTTGGTGCACCATGCGGCACAGATGAACCTGCGGCGCTCGGTCGAGGAGCCCCTTTTCGACGCCGAGGTCAACATCTTGGGGACGCTTAACCTCCTGGAGGCCGCACGCCAAGGCGAGGTACGGCAGATTCTGTTCGCCTCCACCGGCGGGGCGATCTACGGCGACCAAGAGAGCTATCCCGCCGCCGAGGACCACCCGCTGCGACCGCTCTCGCCCTACGGGGTCGCCAAACTGGCGGTCGAGCGCTATCTATTCGCCTACCACCGCACCTACGGTCTCGATGTCACCTGCCTGCGCTATGCCAATGTCTATGGCGAGCGGCAAAGCCCGCATGGCGAAGCCGGGGTGGTGGCGATCTTCCTCGGCAAGTTGCTGGCCGGCGAAGTGTCGACGATCCACGGCGACGGTTTGCAGACTCGCGACTACGTGCACGTTTCAGACGTGGTCGAAGCCAATCTGGCCGCCATCGGACGCTCCGGTTTTCACGCCTACAACGTCGGGACCGGAGTCGAGAACTCGGTGGTCGATGTTTACGAAACGCTGCGCGGCTGCGTCGGCAGCGAACTCTCGGCCCAGCACGGCCCGGCGAAGCCCGGCGAGCAGCGCCGCTCGGTGATCGATCCGCGCTTGAGTCGGTTGGATTTGGGCTTGGGGGAACCGATGTCGTTGAGCGAAGGGCTGGGTCGAACCGCGAGGTGGTTTCGGGAACGGGCTACTCGGTCGAAGTAGCCGCCTCGTCGCCAGTGCGGTGGAAGACGTACTCGTTGCAGCCGTGGCCGCCGGCGCAAGTCTTGAGATCGAGGAGTTCGAAGCCGCGCGAGTTCGATTCGATCCTCGTCGATGGTGTCGAGGAAGAGGCGCCAGTTCTTGCCGAATTCGAAACGGGTACTGGTCGTCGTCACGGAACGCTAGCGCCGCTTGGGGAGATAGAGATCGGTCAGGGTGCCCTCGAACGCCTCGGCGGCGAAGCCGATGGTTTCCGAAAGAGTGGGGTGGGGGTGGATGGTGAGACCGATGTCGGCCGCTTCGCAGTCCATTTCGATGGCCAGGGCGGCTTCCGAGATCAAGTCACCGGCCGAGGGGCCGACGATTCCGGCGCCCAAGAGGCGGTGGGTTTCGGGATCGAAGAGGAGCTTGGTCTTGCCTTCGTCGCGGCCCAGGGCGAGGGCTCGGCCGCTGGCGGACCAGGGGAAGTTGCCTTTCTCGTAGGCGATGCCCTCGCTCTTGGCCCGGGTTTCGGTCAGGCCGACCCAAGCGATCTCCGGGTCGGTGTAGGCGACGGCGGGAATGACCCGGGCGTCGAACGAGCTCGGCAGTCCGGCCGCGACCTCCGCCGCGACCTTGGCCTCGTGGCTCGCCTTGTGGGCCAGCATGGGGCCGCCGGCCACGTCGCCGATGGCGAAGATGTGGTCGACGTTGGTGCGTCCTTGCCGGTCGGCGGCGATGAAGCCGCGCTCATC
>QIHU01000332.1 GCA_003231035.1 Acidobacteriota bacterium | reverse complement strand
CGGACCTGGTGCTCTACCTGGTGGCCGACGTCGACACCTGCATGGAGCGCATCCGCAAGCGCTCGCGCGAAGTGGAGAGCGAAATCTCGCCGGATTACCTGGCCGAACTGATCGACGCCTACAACCACTACTACCACTACTACACCCGCTCGCCGCTGCTCGCCGTCGACACCCGGGACCTGAACTTTCCCGAGCGACCGGAAGACTTCGACGAACTGGTCCACCGGCTCAGCCGACCGGTCAAAGGCACCGAGTACTACGTCGCCCGCGGCGGCAAGTGAGGTCCTTACTGGTGGTTATTTGGACCGGTGGGAACTTCTGTGGTGGTTCTGCTATTCTGCGTGGAGGGGGAACAAGATTCCGACAAGTACACGAAAGGAGATGACCATGCGCCAACTGGATCGAAGCGAAGAACAGGCGCGAACCGACTCGCGGGAAATTTTCCGTCAGCTTGACATTGCCAGCGAAGAACAGAGGGTGTACTTTAGGAGTTTCTACCAGGAGAAGCGGTCCGAACCGAGCCGAGTTCGCTATCAATTTCGCCTCTCAAACAGCTCCAACCCACTGCCGATTATTGACTGATGCCATCGTGGCAAGAGCTGACCGAGACTGTCCAACGGCGAAGACGGGAAGCAACAGCAGCGGCGAATGGTGTCTATGACGAGGCAAGGAAAGAGGCAATCCAGACCCTTTCCAAAGTCACCCAGCGAAACGTCATCGTCTACTACTCGGGGTGGCTTCAAAAGGACCATATTGCCCGATCGGGAGTTTCGGGCTTTGGTGTGGATGATTCTGACAAGAACGGTTTCATGGCTGCGATTCATCGGCTGGATCGCAACAAGGGGTTAGACCTACTTCTGCACACACCCGGCGGCGAGGTTGCCGCCACGGAGTCTCTAGTCTCCTACCTGCGCTCGATGTTTTCAGACATCAGAGCGATCGTTCCTCAGCTGGCCATGTCCGCGGGGACGATGATTGCTCTCGCCGCCCAAGAGATCGTGATGGGGAAGCACTCCAGCTTGGGACCCATCGATCCGCAGATCTCGGGAGTGCCGGCACATGGAATTATCGAGGAGTTCGAGACCGCGAAACGGGAGATTCGTCAGGACTCCGCGTGTATCCCCGTCTGGCAGCCGATCATCGCCAAGTACAACCCGACCCTTATCGGAGAGGCGGAAAAAGCGATCGCTTGGTCGGAAGAGATCGTCAGAGAGTGGCTGGTTACCGGCATGTTCGCCCATCTGAAGCCAAGACCACGCGAGTCGCGGGCGGACAAGGTTGTAGCGGCATTTGGAGACCATGCCCTCACGAAAGCGCACGGCCGGCATATTTCGCTACAAACGGCCAAAGAGGCCGGCATTAAAGTCAAAGCGCTAGAGTCCGACCAAGATTTACAAGAGGCCGTGCTTACCGTTCACCATGCCTGCGTTCTGACTCTCGCTGAAACCTCGGCAGTCAAGATCATCGAGAACCAGAAGGGTGCGGCTTACATCACGCTCGTCCAAGCGAAGTAAGAGGTACTAGCCCGCCATTTGATTCTTTCCGCCATTTGCGGTAGGTTATGCTCGTTCTGAGTCCAACCGAAGTCGGACGGGACCTCAGCTCAACACAAACCGCTTGGATCCCGGGTCACGGGACTGAGACGGAAAGAGATCGCCGATCGGTGAGAGAAGCGAGCTGCTGAAGGGTTGATCCCACGCGGACAGCCACTTCGAAGAGCGGCCCCCCCCTCATCCTCGCGCCCGCATCGCCTTTCTGTCCTTCGAGTGGCCAGAAGGGTTTTTTTGATGGCAATCGCCGTCAACCATGCGCCCTGCTGGCTGACGAAGGCTCAGTTGCCCTGTTCTCCCGAATCCCAAGCGGAACCCAAAACCGCGAGAAAGGAGAACACATGGCTACATCCAAACAAGGCGCTATATCCCAGAAACCCGCCGCGCGCCCACGCAAGGTGACCGTTCCGGGGATCTCGTCGGCGCCCGAAGAGGGCACTCCGTTGGATGATCACCGCCTACGACTTCCAGCAAGCTCGGCAGGCGGACGCCGCCGGGGTCGACATGGTGCTGGTGGGCGACAGCCTGGCGATGGTCGTCCTCGGCCACGAAGACACCCTCTCGCTCACCATGGAAGAGATGCTCCACCACGTCAAAGCGGTGCGCCGGGGCCTCAGCCGTGCTCTCCTGGTCGCCGACATGCCCTATGGCTCCTTCCACCTCGGCGCGGAGCAGGCGGTGTCCAACGCGCTGATCCTGGTCAAAGAAGGGGGGGCGCAGGCGGTCAAGATCGAGGGCGCGCGGCGAGGAGTGATCGAAGCACTGGCCAGCGCCGAGATCCCGGTAATGGCCCACCTCGGGCTGACCCCGCAGTCGCTCCACAAGTTCGGGGGGTTCAAAGTCCAAGGGCGCGGCGATGCGGCGCGCGCGGCCTTGCTCGAAGCCGCGGAAGCGATGGAAGAGGCGGGCGCCTTTGCCCTGGTTCTAGAGTGCATCCCCAACCAACTCGCGGCCGAGGTGAGCGAGCGCATCTCGATCCCCACCATCGGCATCGGCGCGGGCGCGGCCTGCGACGGCCAGGTGCTCGTCTACCATGACCTGCTGGGGCTCGAAGACCGCATCGCCCCGCGCTTCGTGCGCCGCTATGCGCAGCAGGGTACACAGGCGCGCGAGGCGATCGCCGCCTTTGCCGCCGACGTGCGCGCCGGCCGCTTCCCCGCCGCCGAAGAGAGCTACGGCGACCCCTTGGACTCCACGGTGCCGATGCCGGCGGAACCGGTGAAGCTCTATGGCTAGCGGCGTCTGCAAACTTCCGTTGCCCCTGCAACGCGAAGCCGAAGTCCAAGCACGCGGCCCGCTCGACCGGCGGCTGGCTCCAGTGCCCAGCGCTGAGACGAGTCTTGCCGCCCAGAGCAAAAGGGCGGAGCTGGAAACGGTGGAAGCGGTCGACACGCTGCGCCAACGGGTGGACGGTTGGCGCCAGGCAGGGTTGAAGGTCGGCTTCGTGCCCACCATGGGCGCCCTTCACCAGGGCCACCTGTCCCTGGTCGCGGCAGCGCGCCAACGGGTGGATCGAGTCGTCGTTTCAATCTTCGTCAACCCGACGCAGTTCGGTCACGGGGAGGACCTCGACAGCTATCCGCGACAACCTCGGCGCGACGCCGAGATGCTACGCGGCGCCGGTTGCGACCTCCTCTTCCTGCCAAAGGTGGAGACCGTCTATCCGCCCGGCCATGGGACCTGGGTCGAGCTGCAAGGGGCGCCAGCGGTGGGGCTGGAGGCCGACCACCGCCCAGGCCACTTCCGCGGCGTGGCCACCGTGGTGACCCTACTGTTGAACCTGGTGCGCCCCGATCTCGCCGTCTTCGGCAAGAAGGATGCTCAACAGCTAGCCCTAGTGCGCCGGGTGGTGCGCGATCTCCACTTGGCCGTCGAGATCGTCGGCGCGCCCATCGTGCGCGAGGACGACGGCTTGGCGATGTCGTCGCGCAACGCCTTCCTCAACCCCGAAGAACGGCGCGCGGCGACCATCCTGAAGCGAGCCTTGGTCGCCGCGCGCGAAGAGATCGAGCGCGGTGAACGCCGCGCCGACGCGATCCGCGCCCTACTGCGAACCCTTCTCGACAGCGAGCCGCTGGCCACCGTCGAGTACGCCGAAGTGGTCGATGCCGAGACCTTCCTGCCGCTCGACGAGGTGGCGGGCGCGGTGGTGCTACCGCTGGCCGTGCGCATTGGCCACGGCACCCATTCCACCCGCCTGCTCGACAACCTTCAACTCTCACTCCCTTGACCCAGACAATTCCGAGGAGCCGCGCCATGCGCCGAACCCTATTCAAATCGAAGATCCACCGCGCCACGGTCACCGGCGCCGACCTCGCCTACGAGGGGTCGGTGACCGTCGATCCACACCTTATGCGGGCGGCCGACATGCTCGACAACGAGCGGGTCGAGATCTACAACGTGACCAACGGCGAACGGCTGGCCACCTACGTCATCCCCGGCACTCCCGGCGAGGGTGAGATCATCCTCAACGGCGCCGCCGCCCACAAAGCCGCGCCCGGCGACCTGGTGATCCTCTGCACCTACGCCGAGTACGAAGAGGCTGAGGCCCGCGGCCACCAACCGACGGTGGTGATGGTCGACGAACGCAACCGCATCGCACAGCGTTCTAGCCAACGGCCCAAGCCAACCGCTTTGGCGGTCTAAGCTGCGGAAACTGCGCGCGAGGTCAACCCAAGTGGAGCCGCTGACCGTCGCCGGCCGCACCTTCCAGTCCCGCTTGATCCTTGGCACCGGCAAGTACACCGATCTCGACACCATGGTGCGCTCGTTCGAAGCCACGGGCACCGAAATGGTGACCGTGGCGCTACGCAGGGTCAACCTAGACGAGCGCGGCGCCGACGCCGTCCTCATGAACACCGCCATCGCCGACGCCCAAGACCCGGTGCGCATGGCCCGCGCCATGAAACTGGCCGTCGAAGCCGGCTGGCTAGCCGCCCACGCCGGCCGCATCCAAAGAAAACTCTACGCTACCGCCTCTTCTCCCCTAGAAGGACTGCTGACCTAGACCTTGAAAACCACCCCCCATTGCTCTACACTCCCCGTCTCTCCAGTGCACCCATAGCTCAACTGGATAGAGCACCTGACTACGGATCAGGAGGTTTGGGGTTCGAATCCCTATGGGTGCACCATTTAAACCCTTTCCCTTCAACAGTTTACGATTCATTGACTTCGAGCAATATGCCCGAGGTGCGTCTGTCGTTGCTCTATAGTTGCCAGAATGCACGGGGTAGGAACTGGTTGAGCTGGCCTCGGGCCGTAAGTGCTTCTAGATCAGGGAGTTACGCCGAAGCGCAGCGGGATGCTATTCAGCGGTTGCTTCAAGGGAAGCTGTATCAGGGAGTCTCATGGGGGCTCATCTTGGCGGCACCAATGATGCCGGCTCTGCGCAAGTGCCTGTTACTTGGGGCAGACCTCCTGAGCCTAAGTCAACGGATCAGCGGTGCAAGCCCACTCGATGGCTCCATGTAAGTCTGGTCAGGTCAATCAGTTACATGATCCCATCGTTGGCTGCCAGCATGATCTGGCCGGGTCGAGAGTCGCAAGTAGGTCACTTCTTCAGGCAAGCTGATGAATCGAGCCGAGGCAGCGCCGATGGCGCGGATCGCGACTGGCCCGGCTCCACCTGCGCGATGTCACCCTCGGTCGCCTCCGGCAGGTTGAACGAAGAAAGAAGAAAACACGGTAGCATTGCAACATCCCATGACTAGCCCTGGACTCATTGATCGGCAAGGCTTGCTGCACTGGGCTGACTCGATCGGCGCACGCAGTGCGCTACCGCGGCTGATTCGCCGGTTGATCCTTGAGACTGGGCAGGGCATTGCTCGGCTTGGCTTTCCAGCCGGGGAAGGTGTCTCGCTGGGAGGCTGGGACGGCATCGTGTACGCAAACACTACCCTGCCGTTCGTGCCGGAAGGCTTGTCGCTCTGGGAGCTCTCGGTCAATAAGAGTCCGCGTGCAAAGGCCGATCACGACTACTCTAAGCGAACGACGACGCCGGACGGCACGCCAACCGACGAATGTACTTACGTTGCGGTTTCCCTCCGGCCTTGGACGCAGCGTGAAGATTGGGCACAGCACCGCTCCAGCACGGGTCGCTGGAAGGAGGTTCGGGCCCTCGGCGTCGATGACATCGATGCTTGGCTTGAGTCCTGCCCAGTGACCCATGCATGGCTCTCCGAGAAAGTGGGTCTTCAACCATATGGCCTCGTGACTGCTCAGACCTGGTGGCAAGACTGGTCTTCTGCAACGACGCCGGCCTTCCCTTCAGCGATTGTCACCTCTGGTCGGGCCGAGGCAGCAGCTGAGCTGCGAAACCGGCTCGGTCAGGAAGGGCAGATTGTCACGATTCGTGGATCGAGCCCTGACGAAGTGCTCGCTTTCATTGCGGCGCTCGGGCAAGCCGAAGAGCCGATGAACGGAGAAGCCCTGCTCGCCCGAACTGCGTTCATCGACAGAGTAGAGACATGGAGACGACTCCGGGGACACAAGACTCCTCTCGTGCTAGTCGCTCGCACCGAGGAAGTCGCTTCGGAGTTCACGGAGGGAACTCCTCATGTCCTCATCGTGCCGAGAGCGGGTTCCGGAGTGGCCGACATTGAATTGCAACCGATCGACTCGCTCATTGTTAGCGACATCCTTCGAGCTGAAGGTGTCCCAGAGCGCGAAGCCGTCGAGGTCGGGAAGCTTGCACGGCTTAGCCTGATAGCGGCGCGTCGGCGTCTAGCAAGAAAGCCAGAGCTCTATGAGCCGGCCTGGGCGCGAACACCTGCCACCAAGACGGTCCGACGTATGGTGCTGGTGGGGCGTTGGCGGGACGACACCGACACGGACCGCGATCTCGTTGAGAAAGTGGCCAGTATTCCCTATGACGAGCTTCGAGAGGAAATCGCCGCTCTCGTTGCAGGAGGTGACCCTCTTCTTGTGAGGCTTGGCGGCGCGCTTGGCGTCGTCTCTCACTTCGACGCCTGGCTACTTCTTCGCGTCGAACTGCGCAAGGATGACCTCGAGTTTTTCCACGAAACTACCAGGACGGTCTTCTCCGAGACTGACCCGAACCCAGGCCGTTCACAACTCTATCGCTGGACCGCAGCCACATCAGGTGGGCGGGGGTTGTATTCACCCGACCTTCGACGCGGTCTTGCGACGACTCTTGCGCTCCTTGGGTCCTACGGCAACTTCACTCCCCAGGGAGCCTCAATCACCGGAAGTGAGTGGGCCGGCTGGATCATTCGAGAAGTGCTTGAGGCAGCCAATGGTGATGCCACATGCTCTCTCTGGGTATCCCTTGCAGATGTAATGTCGTTGTTCGCTGAAGCAGCTCCCTCTGAGTTCCTTGAAGCAGTTCGCGTTGGCGTGGGCGGAGATGCCCCCGTGCTCGCCAACATCTTTGGTGGCTCAACTCAGGACGGGAGCTTACTCTGGCCAAGCTCCCAACATTGCAGCCTACTTTGGGCGCTCGAGATCTGCGCCTGGTCGTCCGATCATTTCGGCCTCGTTGTTGACCTACTTGCTCGGCTGGATGAAATCGATTCGGGTGGCCAACTCTCGAATCGGCCGTTGGCGAGTCTTATCGCGCTGTTTCTACCTTGGTACCCGCAGAACTCCGTTCCCGTCGAGAGACGGCTTGCTGCGATCGATGGACTACGGGAGCGTCACCAGACTGTTAGTTGGAAACTGCTGCTGTCTCTGCTTCCCGGTGGGCAGCGCAGCGCGAGCGACATCAGCGCGCCGCGATTCCGGGACTGGAAACCAAACAAGATTGAAGTCTCGCAGCAGCAGAAATCTAGCTATGTTGAGGGAATCTCCTCCCGCGTCCTTGCAGATGTTGATCGAGATTCGGACCGATGGCTGACACTGATCAAGAGGATCGACGATCTTCCTCCGCACATTCGCTCGGCACTGCTTGAGAAACTCAATGAGGCTGATCAGCAGCAGCAGATCCTAGATCCAGAAACTCGGACAGCAATATGGGAGGCACTCCGTTCGACGGTTGCACGACATCGGAATCCTGCCAGTGCGGACTGGGCTCTCCCAGAGGACCAGGTTGCGGTTATCGATGCAACAGCAACACGCCTTGCGCCGGCAGATCCCAGAGATACTCATAGGTGGCTCTTTGAGCGTCAGATGCCGGACTTGCCTCAGATCGACCCAACTGACTTCCCCTCATATGAGGATGCTCTCGCCAAGCTTCGCAAGGGAGCTGTCGTAGAGCTTGCCAAGTCAAACGATTGGAGCAATCTCAAGAGCTTCGCGCTGTCGACTCCAACCCCATGGCTTGTGGGTTCCGCGCTTGCGCAAGGTAACCGCCATGAGCATGAGACTCACTTCCTTGAGTTGTTCGATTCGGCTGACGAGAACGAGGTTGAATTTGCAGCGGGCTACTTTTCTAGGCGCTGCCAGGCTGAGGGCTGGGAGTGGCTTGTGCGGTACTTAGAGGTTTGCCACCCAACCCCTCTCCAAGCTGCGCGACTCCTGCTTCACAGCCGGGACTATCCTCGTGCGTGGGAGCAGGCAGACAACATCGGGACGGAGACTGTGATGGCCTTCTGGCGGAACTTCAGCACTGTAGGTCTTGGTGCCGACTTTGAGTACGTCGACCTTGCCGCTAGGCGTCTGCTCGATACCGGACGCCCTGGAGCTGCTCTCGACCTCGTCAGCCTCTATCGTCGCCAACAGCAGGGGATCTCATCGGAGCGAGCAGCGCTGCTCGCCGAATCCCTTGAGGCCATCCAGTCAAGTGATGCCGGTAAGTCGAAGTTCGCTCCATTGTCACAGACCACAAACCTGGCTGAGCTGTTCAAGTTCCTAGAAGGCTCAGAGCTGGACAGTTTGCGTCTGGCGAAGCTCGAATGGGCCTTCTTACCCGTTTTTGAGCGCTCTGGAGGTCCGCCAACCCTAGGCAAGATGCTCTCTCAGGACCCTAGCTTCTTCGTGGACATCATCAAGCGGGTCTTCCGGCCTCGTGCGACCAAAGATGCTGAAGACACGACTACTTCTGGCGCCGAGACGGCAGTCGAACCTGAGGAGGAGGAAAGGCTCGCAACAGTCGCCAAGAACGCCTATCGGCTTCTAGCCAATTGGAGGAGGATTCCTGGGCAACGTGAGGATGGCTCCGTGGACGCCGACGTGCTAAAGGAGTGGGTGACACAGGCTCGCCAGGCACTAGAGGAATCAGGTCGCCGTGAGGTGGGCGACATCTACATTGGTCACACACTTGCACGGGGCCCAACCGATGTGGATGGTTCGCTAGTAGGGCGCGCTGTTCGTGACCTTCTTGAGATCCTCCAAAGCCCTGATATCGAAGACGGACTAAGGACGGATCTCTCCAACAGCCGAGGAGTAACGACACGTTCCCTGTTCGAAGGAGGAGACCAGGAACGGGACCTCGCTGCCCACTATTTCGAACAGGCCGAGAGATTCAGTGAACGATGGCCGCGAACTGCCGCGATTCTGCGGCAACTGGCCAAGTCCTACGAACGAGACGGTCGGCGATACGACGAAGACGCGGAGCACCGACGTAGAGGAATGTAGTTCCCAGATGAGTGCCTCAACGAGAACTGGTTCTCATCGCAGGGCGAATCCCGTCGCCTTCTTGGGGCTTGGCGGCAGGAGTACAAGCCAGAATCGCCCACCACTCATCGCAGGGCGGGCTTGCACTGATCAAGTACGTCGCGGAGCTGTTGGGCTATGTGTTGGCACCGCTCGGAAACTGACCCACGTCGGCCGTGGTTCGAGTGTAGTCGTGGGTGATCCTCGCTTCACCTTCTAGCCGGGGATTCAGTAGTCCAGCTGTCGAGCAGTGGGGAACGCAGCATCTTCCAGCTTGTGGTAGGTACCTGTAGCATTCGTGCCCTCTCGGTATTGCTCACCCCAGCCCCAGTTCTTCTGCCGTAAACGGGTCAACAATAGTCTGGTCGTAGGCCGCGTCGAGCTATTCGAGGAGCACCAGAAGAGCCGCCAGTCGGTGAATGATTCCCCGGAGGTGATCGAGTTCTGGCAACTTCAAACCGGCACCTTGGCGTCGTTTCGCGTCGCGGTACCCGAGCCATTTCTTGATTACTGCCTGCGCTGATGGAATCCGACCTCTGATTCCGATTCAATCCGATCAGTGATTCCAACACAAAGCGGTCACTCATTCCGATGGAAAGCTGCCACTTGTTCAGGTGGATCGGAATGGGTGGTCGGATTCCATCTGGACGCAGCGCTCGGAAATTGACCCACCCATCGCTTAGAAACTGACCTACCCTCGGCCCCAGTTCCGTTACCTTCGAGTTGCCAAACAGATGACGGTCATGGTGCGCCAGGTAAGCCTGGTGAAACAGCAAGCAATCTAGATCAGCAGAGCAGAAAACTTCAATCTGAAGTCCAGCAGGTTTGAGTCTGACGTGCCTGCCGAGTTCTGATCCGCCCAGATGCGAGAGCCAGGTTGCCTTGCCCAGCACGTCGCAAGTTACCTGAAGCCTGCTTGACACCCAGCCCCTCCCCGGCTTACTTCTAGCGGCCCATGCCGCCCAAGCGCCCCCAAGAAAAGGCCCAGCCAGCCCCAGCCACCACCTCCCCACCCCAGCGTGAGAGCCCCCGAACCCGCCTCTTGAAACGCGGCCCAAGCGCCCTCGCCGACGCCGAGGTCATCGCCCTGCTCCTGCGCACAGGCGGGCGAGAAAGCTCGGCCCTATCGATCGCCCACAACCTACTGAGCACCCTCGGCGGGCTATCTGGCCTCCTGGGCGCCTCCACCGGCCGACTTCGGCGGAAGGGCATCGGCGAAGCCAGAGCCTCCGTCCTGATTGCCGCCCTGGAACTCGCCCGCCGTCTCGCCCGGCTCAAGGTGCCCGACCGCAAACCGATGTCCCGGCCCGGTCACGTCGCTGCCTATCTGGCGTTGCGGTACTTCTCGCCGGACCAGGAGGTGATCGGCGCCCTGTTTGTTGACGCCCGCAACCGCTTGATCGCGGATCGGGAGTTCTTCCGAGGCAGCTTGAGCAACGCCACGGTCGAGCCGCGCCCGCTGCTTAAGGAAGGGCTGTTGCGCGGAGCCGCTGGGCTCATTCTGTTCCACACCCACCCCAGTGGCGATCCGACGCCGAGCCCGCAGGATCGCACCGCGACGCGCCGGCTTGAGGAAGCCGGGAAGGTCGTTGGGGTGAAGCTCATTGACCACCTGATCGTCACCGGTCGCGGCCGGTGGCATTCGATGCGAGGCAACGGCGGGTGATGAGTCGCGCTGCCCGTGCCCCATTCCATTTCTACCCCGAGGTACGCCATGGCTACCCCACCCCACAAGCCCACAAACATCCCGGCCCGAGTCGCGCAGTCCCTGCTGGCCGAGATCGCGAATGACCTTCTGACCATCGAGGAGCGCCTGCATGCCGTGTGCGATGGACTCCCCCGCTCGCCCCACGAAGAAGCGATGTTTGAGGGCCACCGGCCGCTGGACCTCCCCACCATCCTGCTGGGCCTCGTTGAATGTGCCCTGGCCGACCAGATCCGGCCGGCGATCAAGGCCCTACAGCAGGCCGCGCGGCTTGCCGATCAATCCTGACGAAAACCTCGCTCCCCTGGTTGACCAACTGGCGCGTCCACTCATAGAAGTGCCGCCACACAACGCAACGGGCACCAAAGCCCGAGCGGAACAGACCGAGGAGGTCCACCATGAGCACCAGCACTTTCCAATTCTTCGAGGGTACCGACACCGAGAGCACCGCCGTGGCCAAGATCACTGTTCGCCGGGGAGGCATCCTGGTATTGACCCAGAAGGCCGTCGAGATGCTGGACGACTAGCGTTGACTACTGAACTCGGTTACCATCAATGAGTGTTCGCACGTCGAAATCTTGATCCAACTATCAGGGCTCCGAAGGCTGTTGCTGCATTCTCGTAGTCAGTCATAGGGTTTCGGAGGGAACCACGGGCTCGACCAGGCTTGGGAGATCCTACCGATTCTCGTGCCACAGAGCCGCTGACTTAGCGGTCGCTTAGGAGTCTGAGGTTATGGCTGTACTTCGCTCCCGAATTGAACGCTTCCTCGACGACCTTCGGACTGGCAAGGCCGTACTTGTCGAGGAGGTGCGACGCGACCTTGCACCGCATCTCGACGCTGTTAGCTACTCTGAGGACGGCAGGGTCGATCTCAGTTCCTGTTCGCAACACTTGCGCGCTGTGGCGCGCGCCTACTCTTCCGCAGCCTCGCATCTTGGCCCTGATGATTCGGCATCCGCCGCTTCAGCCGAGACCACTTCGTCAGTAGCTACCTCGGAAAAGCACCAGGTCGCGGATTTGAACCGTCAGCTGTTTGCACACTTCGCCGAAGTCTTTCGATCATTCACAGGGTCCCTCCCTAACGATTTCGTTCCCCCGGGCAGTTCCTTCGGCCGAGAAATCAACCGCCTCGGCGAACACCTTCGCGGCCATCGCCGCCAACTGGATAACATTCGAGTTGCGGCACAGGAAGCGCAATTCGCTCTTCGCGAGCACTATAAAGCGTCCGGTAACAGTCGCCTAGAAGCCGGAGTCTCATTACCAGGACAAAAGCTGGTCTTGGGTGGTGCCCAGGGCTTTTCCGGATCAAGTCTCAACGCCGTGCGAAGCATGCTGTTATATGCGGACACAATCCTGATTCCGGATCCAGTACATCGCTGGATGGAAACGGACCTTGAACTCGAAGCCTTCTCCCAAGTGCGGATGCTCCAAGATATCTACCATATCTCCAAGCTTCGTCCACTTGTGGATGCTGATCTGCCAGCTGTGCCACTTGTGGTGTTCCCGAGTTGGGAGAAGCTTATGGAGGAGAGCGACCAAGCTACAAGAGAGGGAATCGAGCGCTTGGCCCTCCAAGTTTTCGGGAGGGCTGTTAATAGCCACTTCGACGATATCGAAGAGGTAACGAGCTACCTGCGCAGTAGTCCTGTGAAGTTCCTTGAGGGTGTAGCCTCAAGTCAACTCTTCATTCCCATGGGCGGCAAGATCGGAGAAGACCTCCCGACGGGCATCGCAAACCAACGTCAGGAATGGGTGCGCTTGCGGAGCAAGAAGTTCTTGGAGGCTGCGAATGAGTGGAGCGATGCAGAAGTCGCATTCCTTACAATCATGGAGCGTCTGTCCCCTCAGTTTCATGTGATCGACAACGCACAGACGATCAATGCTTCGCCACTCTTCGCACTGCCTGTACATTGGCACTATTTCGACGTGTGCTACCAGGCCAGTGGTGCCGCGCTTGAGGAAGAGGGTATTCTCTCAGCCAATACCCTCAAGATGAGCAGGGCGCTGTCAGAAAAAGAGCACTCATGGCTGGCGAAGGTTCCGATCCCCGATCTTGTGCGGTTGCGTGCAGACATGGCCAATCTCGATTTCAGGAGGAGTCTAGGCTCAATTCTCAGCGAACTTGAGCAGTCGACGCAAGGTAACCTAGATTCGACTCTCAGCAGGGTGACTATTGCGCTCGAGAAGCTTCTTAACGACCACGGCAGAGAGGTCAGGCGACTGGACGAGGCGTATCGTCGGCGCCACGCAAAAACTGTAACCGCATTTGTGGTGAGTCTGGGCGCGGCGTTCCTCCCATTTCTGCCGCCGGCCAGCTCGATGGTGACTGTTGCAGTTGCGGCTAAGGTGGCTGCTGATGTAGTAGAGCAGAAGGTTCATCGACGTCAAATGTCCCGGACTTTGATGGGGGCTCTGGCGGCGTCAGCAAGGAGCACTCGGAATAGCTGATAGATCGTCTTGTGTGCGGTAGAGATATCTGGCTCTTCAAGGTTCCGAATGGACAATCCCTTCCTAAAAGAAGTTCTAGCCCCTGCCCCATCTCGGAACTGATCCGGCGCCCAGATCGGCAGTTCTGGTCCGGCTCCGAGTCTCACCAACGTCGTCCTGAGCGCGAGGCTGCTCTTCAAGTACGGGATCACGCGCACCGCGGCGCACTTCTGCACCGATACCGAGGTCAGTCTGGCTACCGGGTGACCGCTCCGCAGTGAGTTGAGCCCTTGTCCCGCCCTGTCGCCGAGGGGTTTCCAGCTTCCGTTGAAGCCGATAAGGAGCGCGGATTCGACCCAAGGCGACGGTGGAGTCTTGCCTCGCAGTTTCGTTGAAAAGCGGGGCTGGTTGATTTCATATAGCTCATGCTGGCGCCTCGGCGTCCTCGTCCATCAAGGCTCGATCTTTTCCTTGGCTACTTTCGCTCATCCCTGCCAGGCAGGAAGCTGCACCTCGACACCCTGAGCGTAGACATCTGCCTGGGTGACCGGATCGGCACGAGCCACCGGCCTGAGCGCAAAATGGGACCGCACCCGGCCCGTGTGGCGCAGCCAATACTCGAAGTGATCGCCACCGATCTCCTGACGATTGAGGACCGACTCCGCGCGGTGCGCAACGACCTCCCCCGGTCCCGGCACCAGGGGGCCATGTTCGAGGGCCAGCAACCGCTCGACTTCCCCACCATCCTGCTGGGTCTCGTCGAGTGTGCCCTGGCCGACCAGATCCGGCCGGCAATCAAGGCCCTAAGGCAGGCCGCGCAGCTTGCCGATCAATCCTGACGAAAACCTCGCTCCCCTGGTTGACCAACTGGCGCGTCCACGAATAGAAGTGCCACCACACACCGCACCGGGCGCCTCAGCCCGAGCGAAACCGACCAAAGGAGGTCAACCATGAACACCAGCATTTTCCAATTCTTCGAGGGTACCGACAGCGAAAGCACCGCCGTAGCCAAGATCACTGTCCGCCGGGGAGGCATCCTGGTGCTGACCCAGAAGGCCGTCGAGATGCTGGGTGAAGGAGTGACCCACGTTCAGGTGGGGTATGACGCCAAGAGCCGAGCCATCGGCTTGCGCGGCGCCGAGCCTGGTACCCGAGGCTGCTACCGGCTGCGCCAGCAGGGCAAGAGCGTCTCGCGGCTGGTCGATGGCAAGCGGGTGTTCGGTCACCACGCGCTCGCCGCCGAGAAGGCACGCAGCTTCCCAGCGCAAGAATTCGGGGATGGGGTGATCGGTTTCACCTTCCCAGAGCCGGCGGAATTGGCCGAAGAACCGGCGAAGGCACCGGCCCGCGCAAGGACCGCCAAGAAGTGAGCGACGACGCGACGCGACAGAGACGAGGGCGGTCCCACGGGGCCGCCTTCGCTGCTCTCAGACCCTCAACCCTCGACACCAAGAAGGGAGACACCGCATGCCACCGACCGACCGCCGACGGCGCAACCTCTACGAGCGGAACTACGCCCGCATAGCGACGCTACTCGGCCAACCACCGTCACAGCTCCAACCAGAAACCGCCCACCGCTTCCGCGCCTCCGGCTTCATGGATCTCGTCGTCGAAGTGCTCCCGGCCTGCCAAGAAACCGGTGGTCTGGTGCTTTCGCTGGCCCACTACTTCGAGCAAAACGGCGACCTTTGCCAAGATCCCGAAATGACCGTGCGCCTCTTCCCGCCCGGCTCGACCGCCTTCCTCCAGTACACACCTTCAACCGAACCCAACCACGGCCGCGCCGAGGCGTTGAGCTTCGAGCAATCGATCCCGCCCATCTACCAACTGGTCTACCCAGAGCCCGGCCTTGTCCGCCCCAGGCTGCGCATGGATTTGAACCGGTTCCTCGGGCAGTGGTTGCAGAATCTCGCAGAGCAGGGCCACCGGCCAGTTGAGGGTGAAGGCAGCACAGCAGGCTGAAACCATCCCAGGGCGGAGTGCGAAGAAAGCGAAAGAAGCGAAAAGAGGGGGGCGCCACGTGGGATCGCTTGGCGGGCCCCATGAGGCCCGGCCACCGGCCAAGGTGGTTGATCCATCCCCAGTCTGCCTGCGCCGATGGAATCCGACCACCGATTCCGATTCAATCCGGCCAGTGATTCCGACGCAAAGCGGCCACCCGTTCCGATAGAAAGCGGCCACTTGTTCAGGTGGATCGGAATGGGTGGTCGGATTGAATCGGAATCAGAGCTGAGAGCGAGTTCGACGCTGGTGTAATCCTCGCGACTGGGGTATTGCTTCCTTCTTTCAAGGAGGAACAGATGCCCAGAGTGAGGACATCGATGCGCAAGATACGAGAAGTACTGAGACTGAAGTGGCAACTTGGTTTGTCGCACCGCCAGATCGAACGTTCCGTTCGGATTGGCCACGGGACGGTGTGCGACTACCTGCTGCGAGCCAAGGTAGAAGGGCTGAGCTGGGAGCAAGTGGCGGGGCTGAGCGACGGGCAGCTGGAAGAGCGGCTGTTTCCTCGGCGGCAGGCGCGATCGGGCTCGCGTCGGCGAGCCTTGCCCGACTGGAGCGAGGTGCATAGAGAGCTGAAGAAGAAAGGCGTGACCCTGTCGCTGTTGTGGCAGGAGTACCGGGAGGACCACCGCGATGGCTACGGCCGTAGCCGCTTCTGCGAGTTGTACCGGAAGTGGGAAGGGCGTCTGGAGGTGTCTTTGCGCCAAGCCTACAAGGCCGGCGAGAAGCTATTCGTCGATTACGCCGGCCAGACGGTGGGGGTGGTCGATCGAGCCAGCGGCGAGGTGCGCGAAGCACAGATCTTCGTCGCGGTGCTCGGTGCCTCCAGCTACACCTTCGCCGAGGCGACGTGGAGCCAGGATCTCAAAGATTGGATTGGCTCCCATGTGCGCACCTTCGAGGCTCTGGGCGGGGTGAGCGAGCTGGTGGTGCCAGATGGGATGAGTCGGTCGGCCTCCCTGCCATGGCATCCTGCATGGCAGTTAACCAACGGCGCAGTGACGCCAGGAGGAGACCGA